>NZ_JAJCHK010000037.1:0-58542 GCF_020554465.1 Enterocloster sp. 210928-DFI.2.20 | reverse complement strand
CGGTACGCACGGTGGTGTGAGAGGACGGCGGTTAATCACCGCCTCCTACTCGATTGAACGACGGCTGTTGTGGTAAAAGTGCACAAAATAGTTGGGGTAAAATGCTGGATTTAAATAAAATCACACATCATTACTTGACAAAAAGCTATATAGCTATATACTAGTAGTATAGCTGTATAGCTAATGCCGTAAGTACATTGGAGGAGGTAAACATGAAAACTTTAAAGGAGAAGCTGAGAGACAGGGATGAATTGTCAGGGATGCATATATGCCTGACAGAGCCCTGTATCAGTGAGATGTGTGCCGGATTGGGATATGATTTTTTGTGGATTGACACCGAGCACACAGCCATTGATTACCAGGTGCTGCTGTACCATCTGATGGGTGCAAAGGCAGGCGGTACGGATACACTGGTTCGTATTCCATGGAATAACCAGGTATTGGCAAAAAGAGTGCTGGAGATGGGCCCTACGGGAATCATCATTCCGATGGTCAATACAGCCCAGGAGCTGGACGCTGCCATGCAGGCCACCCTGTATCCGCCTTATGGGATTAGGGGATTTGGCCCCTTGCGGGCAGTGAGGTACGGGCTGGATGATGCGGATTCATTTATAGAGTCATCCAGGCAGCAGCTGGTCCGGTGTGTACAGATTGAGACAAAGACAGCAGTAAAGAATCTGAAAGAAATGGTCAAGAACCCTTATGTGGACTGCTTTATTCTGGGGCCCTGCGACTTGTCCGGCTCCATAGGGGAGCTGAACCGTGTATTTGAGGACCATACCAGCAGCCTGGTTGATGAGGCGGTGGCGATCATCAATGAGAGCGGAAAGTCTTCCGGCGTATCCACAGGCAGCGATGACCCGGAAATCATACGCTACTGGCATGAAAAGGGCATTAACGTGATATCGGCTGGTTCAGATTATGTACATATTATGGACGGCGCCCGAAAGGAACTAAACATGTTGAGACAGATTCAGGCAAAATAGGGAGGATAAACGCTATGAAGAAACGCATAATTAGTATCGCATTAGTGCTTGCAATGACCGCAGGTCTGGCTGCGTGCGGCCAAAAGACATCTGAGACAAAGAGCCCATCGCAGGCGCAGGCAAAGACAGAAGCAGCCCCTGATGCCTCAGAGCAGCCGCAGACAGATGCGGGCGCAGAGCTGCCGGAGGTAAAGCTGGTATTTTCCACACAGTCCAGCGGCGATGTAAATTATGTAAAGGCCATGCATATGATAGCAGATGAGATATCAGAAAAAACCAATGGTAAATTTACAATGGAAATCCACGAAAACGGAAGCCTGATGACCCAAGAGGGAGAGGTGGATGCTGTTGCCAGGGGAAGCCTTGACATGATGTTCAGCTCACCGTTCCTGATATCCGACCAGATGCCGTACCTGACTATGTTTACGGCAGCCTATATTTTTCAGAATGAACAGCACATGAGGGCAGTTATGGATGGAGAGATTGGCCAGAAGGTAGCGGATGATGTGGCTGAGAAATTAAATGTGCGCTGGCTGTCAGCACTTTACTGCGGAGCCCGCCATCTGGATATGAGGGATATTGGCAGAGAGATTACAAAACCGGAAGATTTAAACGGTGTCAATTTAAGGATGCCTAATTCTTCTGCATGGCTCTTTATGGGGAAGGCGCTGGGGGCTAATCCCACACCTATGGCTTACGCAGAAATATACCAGGGACTTCAGACAGGCGCCATTGACGGACAGGAGAATCCTCTGCCTACCACCATTGCACAGAAATGGTATGAGGTGACCAGCCAGATTGTTCTTACAGGTCATGTGATTGAGCCTATGTGCATCGCAATCAATGAGGAGAAATGGCAGTCTCTTCCCCAGGAATACAGGGATATCATGACAGAGGCAGTTAAGACAGCCACAGCGTGGTGCGATGAGGCAAACCTGAAGCAGGAACAGGAAGCAATTACGTTCCTGAAGGAGCAGGGATTAACGGTTATTGAACCGGACCTGAATGCGTTCATGGAGTATTCTGAGAACTATTATTTGAACGACAAGGATATGGTAAAAGATTGGGATATGGAATTGTATCATCAGATAAAGGATTTGAAATATTAATGAGAGGTATTCTGAATGGACGTATGGAAGAAATGCTTTCAGGCTGTCATGGATTTTATAGAGATTTACATGCCTATGTGCTGGTTTATTCTGCTGTTTGTGGCATTCATCCTGCAGATTATATCCAGATACATATTTAATAATCCCCTGGTATGGCCTTATGAGCTGGCGCAGATTTCCTATGTATGGATTATTACGTTGGGATGCTGCTATGCACAGCGGACAGATGATAATATTGTTTTTTCTGTAATTTATGAACTTGTGGGGGAGAAGGTCAGGAGGCTGTTCCGGTTCCTTCAGGATATCCTGATAGTTGGCCTGCTGGTCTATCTGGTACCGCCGGCACTGGAGTTTTACAGGTTTTATTTTACCAGGTACAGCACGGTTTTCAAGGTTCCTCTGGGATTTGTATATCTGGGATTTTTCGTGTTTCAGATTATTACCATTGTCCGGTACTGCGGGGACCTGGCAGGCTGTTATAAGGAATTTCGGAAAGGAGGAAAGGCAGTATGAGCCATGCCATGATGATTTCCCTTGGTTTGCTGGTGGTGTGTTTTGTCATCAGGATGCCGATAGCCATAGGAATGATTATATCCTCCACGCTCTATCTGGCTGTGAAAGGTATGGACCCCAGTGTGGTGGTGGAAATTTTTACCAGTAAGATGTACAATAACTTTATTCTGCTGGCAGTCCCGCTTTTTATCTTTGCTGCGAATATCATGAATTCCAGCAAGGTAACGGATAAGATATTTGACTTTTCCAAGGTTCTGGTGGGCCGGTGGAAGGGCGGCCTGGGACATGTGAATGTCATTGCATCCCTGATATTTTCAGGAATGACAGGTTCCGCGGTGGCTGATGCATCGGGACTTGGAATCATGGAAATTGAGGCCATGCGAAAGGAGGGATATGATGACGGGTTCAGCGCAGCCATAACAGCTGGTTCCGCTGTAATAGGCCCCATCTTCCCTCCCAGCATCCCCCTGGTAATATACGGGGTCATTGCAGGCGCATCCATCGGCAACCTGTTTCTGGCAGGCATGGTGCCTGGAATTATACTGGCCCTGGCTCTGTGTATTTATGTCTGCTATATTGCTAATAAGAGAAATTATCCCAGCGGAAGAAAATATGCCGGGATGGAATTCATCAAAATGACGGTGAGCGCGGTTCCTGCCCTCCTAACCCCCATCATCCTTCTGATGGGAATTTATACAGGCATCATGACTGCCACAGAGGCCGGGGCAGTGGCAGCCCTATACGCCCTGCTCATATCCGTTTTTGCGTACCGTTCCATAACACTGTCAGAGTTTATCCAGGTATTGAAGAATACGGTGAAGTCTACGGGACAGATTGGCATTATGCTGGGTGCTGCTTATGTGTTTTCTTATGTGATTGCAGTGGAGAATCTTCCGTCTCTGGCAGGAAATCTGATTCTGTCTTTTGCCACCACAAAGGTTTCCTTTCTTGTTTTTGTCAACATACTGCTGTTCATACTGGGGATGCTGCTGGATTCAGCTGTTTTACAGCTGGTATTGCTGCCTATCCTATGTCCGATAGCCCAGTCCTTTGGTATCGACATGGTTCATTTCGGGGTGGTGTTTACGCTGAATACCATGATTGGACTTTGTACACCGCCATTTGGCATGCTATTATTTATTGTGACAGGAATCAGCGGAGAGAAGATGAACACCATCATAAAAGAAGTCATGCCCATGGTTTTTGTGATGGTCCTGGTGCTGATACTTGTAACGTTTGTGCCGGATGTCATTATGTGGCTGCCGAGACTCTTTGGCCGATAAAATTCTTGTAACTTTTCTGTTGTTGTATTAAGATAAGTAGGAGGGGGACATGTAACCGCCGGGGTTTTTAGAATAATAAGATAGAGATGGGTAATGTATATGGAAGATCTGGATTTCAAAGTAAAGAAGAAAAATTTATATGAGACAGTGGCTGACCGTATGGAGGACATGATTCTGAGTAATTCGCTGCGGCAGGGGGAACGGCTTCCAAGTGAGCAGGAGCTGGCATTGAAATTCGGAATCAGCCGTAATGTCATGAGAGAATCTTTGAAACTGCTTAAGGAAAGACAGCTGATTGTGCAGAAGAACGGTGAAGGCACCTTTATAGCAAAGCCTGAAAGCGGAAGTGTTACAGAGATTCTCAACCGCATGCTGCGGCTGGATGATATCGGATATATGGATGTATATGAGATGCGCAAGCTGCTGGAGCCCTATGCCAGCAGGGTTGTGGCTGAAAAAAAGGATGATTTGGATTTTGAGAAGCTGGAACAGTATCTGCAGGGAATGATTGAAAGTAAGGATGTATGGGATAAACGCATTGACTATGACATCCAGTTTCATATCTGTATAGCCGAGGCAACCGGAAATCCGCTGCTGATTTGTTTCATTAACTCCATGGTGAGTCTTTGGAAGACAATTCTGCTGAGAGGAATTGTAACGCAGCAGGAGGGACACCAGGATGGAATTGAATTCCACAAGAGAATCATTGACAGCCTGAAACGAGGAGATCCGGATGAAGCGGAAGCAGTCATGAGGGCTCATATTGAGAAGTCCGCCAAGATGTGCTGGGTGGAAGATGTGCAGTGATGATATAAAAAATGTATAAAGGACAGCCTGACAGGTATTTTTACCAAGCGGCTGTCCTTTTTCCATATAAGATGCTCAGGCTGTTTCTTCCTGAATACTACCCCTGAGCTTATCCACTGCGTCCATAAACCGTTTATTATCATGAAACTGTTTATAATACCCATCATCCAGCAGACTCTTCAGGAGCAATTCACGCATTTCCTTTGTGGCGGCAGGATGTTCCCCGTCTATCTTTACCGCAGGAGAGAACAGGATGGGATTGGGCTTCTGGACAGTGCCGGTGATGGCGTCCACAAACTGAATCATGCTGTCCAACGCCTGCTGGTCTTGTCCGGCCCGCTGGTAAGCCTGGGCAAAGAAGCCGGGACTCATGCCGTTTCCAACGCCCAGCAGCTCCTCCAGCTGGCGGTAAATAACGCACAGTTCCAGTGTCCTTGCGGTGTCTGGGGTCATTTCCGGGTTCATCATCTGAATCAGGAAGTTTTGTACCTGGCGTGTCAGCACATACAGGCGTTTCTGTATGACCTCCAATGCCTGGGAAGCTTCTCCTTTTTTCAGATACAGCATGGCCCAGATAGAGGTGGAGTCAGTGGTGTGCTGGGGCAGTTCCTTTAAAAGGCTCTCTGCCTTCTCCAGCTCGCCTTCCGAAATGGCGATGGAGGCCAGGTGGGATACTGCCGCCTGCCAGCAGGCAGCGGCGCCGCTTGCCCGCACGTCCTCTAAAAGCTGTTTCTTCTGTTTCGTCCAGCCATTCCTAATCTCTTGGGGCTGGGCGGGAAACAGCATCGCGAACAGGTCAAACAGGGTAACTGCCCTGGACTTTAAGGGGATACTTGAGGGATAGGTATGCAGAAGTGACTGTACCATGCCGTCCGCAGCTTCATACCCATGGTTTCTGGCTGTCTCAACGATTTCGTTCAGCCGGGCGTCAATCTGTTCTTCTGTAAGAGTTTCCTCAAACTGCAGCAGGGTATCCACATTGGTTTCCAGAGCGCGGGCCAGAGGGCATAAAAGTGAAATGTCCGGGCAGGAGGCGCCTGTCTCCCATTTGCTGACAGCAGGAGGCGATACGCCCAGGGAAAGGGCCAGCTGCTCCTGCGTCATGGATTTGGCTCTGCGCAGTGACGCAATGCGCGGACCTAGTTTTATATCCATCTTATAATCTCTCCTTCGCTAAAACATATTTGTCCGGCCGGATATGGTTAGTATAAACCATAGAACGGCGCTGCACAATGGAGGCGCCGTTAAACAGCGGGAGGATTTTCTTAACTGATGGTTAAGTATGGAAGCATGAACCTGTCTATAACTGGGACAGAAGCCGGTTATCCTCCGCGGCCTTCCTGAAAAATTCCAAAAACAGACTGGTGGACAGTTTAAACCGGGTATCCTTACGGAAAATGGTATAGAGCTGCCGCTTCAGTCCCGGATGATCCAGAAGGGGAACCTGCTTTAAAAGGCCCAGCTCCAGTTCCTGGCGCACCGCATACTCAGACATGATGGAAATTCCCTGGTGGTTGCGTATCCCGCGTTTGATGGCCTCGATGTTGCCGGCCACATAAAGCCTGGAAGGTTCTAAGGAAAGGCGGCCCTCCTTTTCCAGATAATTCACCAGGGACGTATTGGGATTGGATATCAGCAGGGTTTCTTCCGTGATTTCTTTAAAGAGAATCCCCCTTTTTTCCGCCCACGGGTGCTGGGGATGGACTACCAGCACAAGGGGGTCCTCCATCAGCGGCTCGCAGCAAAGCACGTCCGTGCCCACCGAGGCGGGCTGGGAGATAATGCCCAGGGAGAAATTTCCCCCAATCACATCTGATATGGCGCTGCGGGTGTACTGGATGTGGTTGATCACTGTTATGTAGGGATAGGACTGGCGGAACAGGTAAATCAGCGAGGGTATGATGTAGGTTCCGGGCGTGCTGGAGGAGGTGATCCGTATCTCGCTTTCCTCCATCAGCCTGGTCTGCAGCAGGTGTTCCGACGCAGACTTCCAGGTATTCACCATCTGCCTGGCATAGGGCAGGAAAATCTCTCCCTCTCTGGTCAGCTCCACACGCCGGCCGCAGCGTTTGAACAGGCCGCATTCCAGGGCTGTTTCCAGTCGCTTGATGCGCATGGAGACCGCTGCCTGGGTACAGAACAGGCTTTCTGCCGCTTTTGTGAAATTCTTATGCTTCTCCACCTCCAGAAAACTCTCCAAGGATTCCAAATCCATGTGTGTTTCCTCCAATCCATAAACATTATTAATTGTATTTTAGCGGAAACAGAGGAAAAAGTATAGGATTTTTAATGAGAAATCAAAGGGAAAAAGCCAACTATAAAGAAGTCTTATGGGAGGCGGGACTAAAATGGTAACTATAACGTTCTGTTATGACAGGATATAAGGATTATTGATTGGATCTGACCAGGGATTAAGACTACAATGGTAACATCAAAGCAATACAAAATCAAACAGAGTACCGGAGACGGTACAAAAAGGAGAGTGGGTATTTTGAGCAGCGTACCGGCAAAGGTAAAAAAACAGAAAAGCCCTTTTGAAATGCGCATGGCGTATTTCGGGCTACCGGCAGCGTTGGTGGCACTGACGCTGATTTGGACCATGAGGACTCCCGCGGGACTGTCCTATTCAGGCAAGATGGCCATGGGCATCTTTGCGTTTGCACTGATTCTGTGGGTGAGCAACGGGATTCCAAACTATGTAACTTCACTGATTGTGATTTTTCTGCTTCCGGCAGCAGGGGCCTGGACAGAAAAAGCCACCCTGGGCGTGTTTGGCTATGAAGTAATCTGGCTGATGATAGCAGCCTTTGTCATTGCTTCGGGCATGGAAAAGAGCGGACTTGCAAAACGTCTGGCATTGTTTCTGGTTACGCGGTTTGGAAAGAGCGTCAACACGGTGCTGATTGTGCTGATGGTAACCAATTTCCTCATTGCCTTTGTGGTGCCGTCCACAACAGCCAGGGCTGTGATGCTTCTTCCCATTGTCATGATGATTATGGAGGTCTTTGAGGTGGGAAACACTACGCCCCAGGACCGGAATTTTGGAAAGCTTATGGCATTGCAGGGGATACAGGCCAACAACCTTTCCACCGGAGCCATTGTGACGGCTACATCCTCCCAGATTCTGGCTATCAGCTTTATCAAGGACCTGACAGGTACGGAGATTTCCTGGATGAAGTGGTTCATTGCCTCTGCTCCGGTTGCCATTATCACACTGGCAGCCAGCTTCCTTATCGGAAAAATGCTCTTTAAGACGGGAAACCGTTCTGCTTCCGCGGAGAAGATGACGGCCCTGGAGGAAGAGTACAAGGGACTGGGAAAAATGAACGGAGTGGAAGTGCGGGCCCTGATTATCTTTCTTATCACCATCTTTTTGTGGGCAACAGACGAGTACCATGGAGCCATGTTTGGTTTCGACATATCCCTGGTTGTGGTAGCCATTGTGTCGGCAGCCATCTTCCTCATGCCCCATGTAGGGATATTGACCTGGAAGGAAGCAAAGATACCCTGGGATCTGATGATTTTCAGCTGCGGCGCTTATGCGGGAGGGCTGGCCCTGGACGATACAGGCGTGGCTACCTGGGTCTTAAACAGCGTGTTTGACAAGCTGGGAGTGGAGCATATGAGCTTCATGGTTCTTTACGCGGTAATTATTTTTATTGCAAGCTTCTCCCACTTTGTGTTCACCAGCAAGACGGTTCGTACCATCATTCTGATTCCCACCATTATATCCATTGCGCAGGTGGCGGGATTCAATCCTGTGGCCCTGGCCCTGCCGGCGTCCTTCATGATATGCGATACCATCACGCTTCCGCCTCACAGCAAGGTGAACCTGACATATTACAGCACAGGAAAATTCACGGTCCTGGAGGAAATGACATACGGTGTCCTGACCCTGCTGGCAAAATGGGGCATTATGGTGGCGGCGTCATTTACCTGGTTTAAAATGATAGGGATTATGTAGGAGGTCAATATGAAGGGAAAAGGATATATTACGTTTATGGTGGCAGCAGCACTCAGCATGGGCCTTGCGGTCACTGCCATGGCGGAGGAACCAGGCAGTGGGGAACCGGGCGGTGCGCAGCTGGGAACCATGATAGAGATGGCGGACAGGTTGGCGCCGGAGGGGGAGGATGCAGCTGTTATCTCCCATATAAAAGGCGTGACCGACAGCCAGGGACGTCTGGCAGTACCAATGTACCAGGATGCAGAGCTGGTGTCTGTCCAGGCAGAGGCAGGTACCCTTAAGGGTGAACCGAAGGAGCAGCATTCAGGCATGACATCTTATCTGGTAGCGGATTTTGATGAGGCGGATTTTCCGGTGGAACTTACCCTGAACTGGCACCAGGAAGGGACTTACAAGATGAAGGCGGCCAAGACAAGCGGCACAGCCCCGGGCAATCTGAAGGCAGTTACATATTCCATGGTAAACACGGCACCGGTGTCAATCGGTTCCTACAGCCTGGAACTGGCAGTGCCAGAGGGATATGAACTGGCGGGAATCGTTGGATACGACCCCGAGGAGGAGTATGGCATATTTACGGACCAGGGCGTAAAGTACGGCGCCTATGTGTTTGGGGAGGTTCCCGTTGGCCGGGAATGTGAGATGACGGTGAATATAAAGAAAGCAGGAGGCAATCTGGCGCTGTCCATGTGGGGAGCCACGATTCTGATTTCAGCTTATTTCCTGTATAAAAATAAGGGGATGCTGAAGGAGGCAAAGGAACTGGCTGCGAAAAAGAAGATGGGAGGCAACTCATAATGAGAAAGAAACAGGGATTATTAATCATCATGGACGGCCTGGGAGACAGACCGGATCCGGTGCTGGGGGGAATGACGCCGCTTGAGAGCGCCTCCACCCCTAATATGGAGCGTCTGCTTCTAATGGGTATGTGCGGAAATGTATACCCCATTGCGCCGGGGATTCCCGTGGGCACGGATGTGGGCCATCTGCAGATATTCGGCTATGACAGCAGCAGGGTGTACAGAGGCAGGGGACCCTTAGAGGCCAGCAGCGGTGGGCTGGAGCTGATGGACGGGGACGTGGCGTTCAGAGGAAATTTTGCAACCGTTACAGAGGATATGGCGGTGGTGGACCGCAGGGCCGGGCGAATCAGCCAGGGTACGGAGTTTCTGGCACAGGCCGTAAACGGCATGGTGCTGTCTGACGGGACCCGGGTGCTGGCAAAAGAACTGACGGAGCACCGGATTGCAGTGGTTCTCAGAGGAGAGGGATTAAGCGATGCTATCAGTTGTACGGACCCCGGTACCACGGAGGAGGGGAAGAAGGTATCCGGACCCAGGGCTTTGGACGGCAGTGAGAAGGCGCAGAAGACAGCAGATGCCCTGTGGGAATTCACAAAAAAAGCATACGGCATCTTAAAGGAGCATCCCATTAATAAGGAGAGGATCCAAAAGGGGCTTAAGCCGGCCAATATCATCCTGACCAGGGGAGCCGGACAGAAGACGGAGATGGTTTCCCTAAAGGACAGGTACAAAATCAGGGCCGCCTGTGTGGCAGGAGATAAAACAGTGGGAGGTATTGCCCGGCTGGCAGGTATGGATTACTATATCAGGGACAGCTTTACAGGAAGCTTTGACACAGACCTTATGGGAAAGGCCAGGCTGGCGGCAGAGCTTCTAAAGGAAAAGAAATACGACTGGGTGGTGCTCCATATCAAGGGCACGGATCTGGCGGGCCACGATAACCGTCCGGATAAGAAGAAGGAGATTGTGGAACAGACAGACCAAATGCTGGGCTATCTTCTTAATGAGCTGGATTTGGAACAATGCTATATTTCCTTTACGGCAGACCATTCCACACCCTGTAAGGTGGGGGATCACAGCGGGGATGGCGTCCCCACCTTTATTGCCGGCGGCGATGTCAGGCGGGATAAGGTGGATATGGCCGGGGAACGCTACTTCATGGAGGGAGCCCTGGAGGGGCTGACAGCCAACGATATATTCCGGCTCCAGATGAACTACATGGGATTCATGGAAAAGGTGGGATCCTGATACCAAAACTGTGATAGAAAGAAGGCCTGAGGCGGCGAAACTGCTGCTTCAGGTCTTGAGGTTTGTGTAGGTTCAGGTCTTAGGTTTGCCAACTTGACACGGGTCGGGAATCATGGTACGATAAAACATATTCTTTTGTAGGATAAGACGGTAGAGCAATCTGCCGTTTTTTTACATTTGGTACGTCGGAAAAGCCCCCGCCTTCATGACAAGGGGCAGGAGCTTTTAGACGTGCCGGAGTGCTTTGGGAAACATCTGCCCGCTTTTTATCAATCCACTTTTGCTTTGTCCAGCGCCGTGTTGATGGCATTCAGGAGGGCAGTGGAGGTATAGCGGGAGGTGCTGGGATATGTAAGGTTCTCCGTGGACTGATTGCTTATAATCTGGCTGGCCAGATCATCCAGGGTGGGCTGCATCAGCGGGTACATGGTGGTGACAGCCTCGCTTAAGGGAACCAGGTCAATGGAGGTGATGCGGTTCTTATCCACAGTTACCTTTACATTCACATCTTCGCTGCCAAGGGTCAGTGCCGCGCTGTATACGCCCGGCAGGTAGCCGGCAGGTTCAGCGGAAACGGAAACGTTGTCCTTCCCAGGCCGGAACATGATGAAACAGAGGGTAATTAAAAGGATGGCAAGGCCTACGAAGATTGCGGTGTAGATGATTTCCTTCATCCTTAGTACCACAATTTTGGTTTTAGAGCTCATAGTCAGGACCTCTAAGATAGTTTGTTAAAGCTTATGTTGCAGGGCGGGGAAATATGAGAAGTTTTCGTTGTCCCGTCTGCTGGAAGGAGAGAGAAAAGTGGCGTTGCAGTTTATATTGGGAGGAGCAGGCTCAGGAAAGACCAGAATGCTCTATGACCGGGTCATAAAGGAGTCCATGGAGCATCCGGAACAAAAGTACCTGGTTGTGGTGCCGGAGCAGTTTACCATGCAGACACAGAAGGAAATCATCCGTCTCCATCCCAGACACGGGATTATGAATATAGATATCCTCAGCTTTAAGCGTCTGGCTTACCGGGTATTCGAGGACCTGGGGGTCAGAATCCCGGTTGTGCTGGATGATATGGGAAAATCCATGGTGCTACGCAAGGTGGCCGGGTTAAAGAGAGGAAAGCTGTCCCTCTACAGTGGGCATCTGGAGCAGACCGGCTTCATCGGCCAGCTTAAGTCCCAGATCTCGGAGCTGTACCAGTACGGTATCACACCGGATATGCTGAGGGACGTGCGGGGGGAGGCGGATTCTCCTCTTCTGGCCCAGAAGCTTGAGGACCTGGAGGTGATTTACAGCGGTTTCAGGGAGTATATAGAGAGCCACTATATCACGGCTGAGGAGATTCTGGACATCCTGTGCAGGGAGCTTCCAAAGTGGGAACCCCTCAAAGACAGCATCATTCTTCTGGACGGATATACCGGCTTTACTCCGGTCCAGTACAGGCTGGTGGAGCTGTTCCTGATGCACGCCAGGGAGGTGGTATGTACGGTTACCATTGATTCCAGGGAAAACGCCTACAAGGAGAGCAGTATCCAGCATCTGTTTTATATGAGCCGTCATACGGTGTGCCGCGTGGCCTCCATGGCAAAGCAGCATGGAATCCCGAAGAAGGAGGACATAATCTGCAGCCGGCGTCCGGCCTGGAGATTTGATGAGAGCCCGGAGCTGGATTTTCTGGAACAGAACCTGTACCGGTACTCCGGCAGGACCTGGGAGGGAAAGGAAGAGCGCATCCAGGTGTACAAGGGACGCAACCCGGCAGGGGAGGCTGCCTACGTGTGCAGCAGGATTGAGCAGATGATAAAGGAGGAAGGGATGCGTTACCGGGATGCCGCCGTCATTACCGGGGACCTTCCATCCTATGGACGGGAGCTGGCCCACCAGTTTGATGAGGCCGGGATTCCCTATTTCCTGGATGATAAGAAGAGTATTCTGGAAAATCCCATGGTGGAGCTGATACGGGCAGCGTTAGAGATGGTGAAGGATTTCTCTTATGAGAGCGCGTTCCGGTATCTGAAAACAGGACTGGTGTATGATAAGGCTGGGAGTACAGAGGAGAGGGTGTCGGCAGATACAGCGGCAGATACGTCCGGGGATGCAGGGGAGGCAGATGCTGGGAGCGGATTCGACGGTTCCAGGGAACATGCAGAGCAGATGACGGACCGGCTGGAAAATTATGTGCGGGCCCTGGGCATCCGGGGGTGGAAGCGCTGGGATTCCTGTTGGGAACGGCAGTACAGAGGCGGTGAAAAGCTGAACCTGAAGGAGCTGAACCAATACCGCATGTGGATACTGGAGCCTCTGCGGCCTCTGCGGGAGGCATTTAAGGCAGAGGGAGCCACCATTGCCTCTGTGACGGCAGCTCTTCGCCAGTTCCTGGAGCATATGGAGCTGAGGGAAAAGCTGGAGGAGTACAGGGATTTCTTTCTGGAGCGAAAAGAGCCGGGGGATGAGAACCTGGCCAGGGAATACGGCCAGGTCTATGACCGCGTACTGGAACTGTTTGAGCGGCTGGAAGGGCTTTTGGGCGCGGAAAAAGCGGATATGAAGAACTATATCCAGATTCTGGACGCCGGTTTCCAGGAAATCCAGGTGGGTGTGATTCCGGCCACGGTTGACCAGGTTATGGTGGGTGATATCACCCGAAGCCGTCTGGAAGCAGTGAAGGTACTGTTTTTCGTAGGAGTAAACGAGGGAACGGTGCCCCAGAGAAAGAACGGGGGAAGCCTTTTATCGGACCGTGACAGGGCGGCTCTCAGGAAAATGGATATAGAGCTGGCTCCCACGGTAAAGGAGGATGGCTGCATCCAGAAATTTTATCTGTATCTTATGATGTCAAAGCCCTCCCGACAGCTGGTGCTCACCTATGCCGGACTTACGCCGGACGGCAAGAGCCAGAGACCCTCCAATCTTATGGGAGAAGTGGGAAAGCTGTTTCCCGGAATGAAAACCCTGGACGAGCATTCCGTGGAATGGCCGGTGCGGACCGGGAGGGATGCCAGGGAGCTGCTTATACAGGGGCTTCGGGGAATGCAGGAACAGGGGGAGGATGACAGGGAGCGGGAGGACGCTGCCTTTATGCAGCTCTTCCAGCATTTTTATACATCGCAGGAGCACCGGGATAAGGTGAGGCAGCTGGTGGACGCTGCTTTTTATTCCTATGAGGAAAGGGGAATCGGACGGGCAGCTGCCAGAGCCCTTTACGGCAGGGAACTGCAGGGCAGCGTAACCCGGCTGGAGCAGTTCGCCTCCTGTGCCTACGCCCATTTCCTGCGGTATGGTCTGGAACTGATGGAGCGGCAGGAGTACGAGCTGGAGGCAGTGGACATGGGCAACCTGTTCCACCAGTCCATCGACAGATGCTTTGCCTCCATGAAGGACAGAGGGCAGGATTGGCGGGAGCTGACCGAAGAGGGGAGAAAGAGCCTTGTAAAGGAATGCGTGACCCAGGTAACGGAGGAATACGGCAACACAATCATGTCCAGCTCAGCCCGAAACGCGTATCTGGCAGGCAGGGTGGAACGGATTACGGACCGCACCATATGGGCTCTGGCAGAGCAGGTGAAAAAGGGGGACTTTGAGCCGGTGGGATTCGAGGTGTCCTTTTCAGCCATTGATAACCTGAAGGCCATGCGCATCGGTCTGTCAGAGGATGAAGAGCTGCAGCTTCGCGGACGTATTGACCGCATGGACCTGTGCAGGGATGAGGACCATGTCTATGTAAAGATTATTGACTATAAGTCAGGAACCACATCCTTTGACCTGGCTGCCCTGTTTTATGGATTGCAGCTTCAGCTGGTGGTCTATATGGATGCGGCGGTGGAGATGGAGGAGAGGAGACATCCGGACAAGGAGGTGGTTCCTGCCGGTATCTTCTACTACCACATAGGTGACCCGATAGCGGATAAGCAGGAAGGAATGGATGAAAGGGATATCGAAAAACAGATATTAAAGCAGCTCAGGATGAACGGTCTGGTAAACAGTGAACTGGATATTATCCGGCATCTGGACCGGGAGATAGAGAAGGAATCCGATGTGATACCCGTAGCGATTAAGGATGGCTATGTCCAGGAAAGCCGCTCGTCCGTGGCCAGCACCAGACGTTTTCAGGATCTGCGCCGGTTTGTGAACCGGAGGCTCAGGGAAGCGGGGCAGGATATACTGATGGGAAATGTGGACTTAAAGCCTTACAAACAGGGAAACAGGACAGCCTGCGACTATTGCCCCTACCATGCAGTGTGCGGGTTCGATACCAAGACAGCAGGCTATGGATACCGCAAGCTCAAGGGACTTAAGCCTGAGGAAATCTGGGCGGAATTGGAATCTGAAGGAGACGAGGAAACAGATGGCAGTGAATTGGACCAGTAAACAGCAAGAGGTTATAGACAGCAGAAACAGGAACCTTCTGGTGTCCGCAGCAGCGGGCAGCGGTAAGACGGCCGTGCTGGTGGAACGTATCATCCAGATGATAAGCGAAGGAGACCGCCCACTGGATATTGACCAGCTGCTGGTAATGACGTTTACCAATGCAGCTGCGGCTGAGATGCGGGAGAGGATAGGCGCCGCAGTGGAGCAGAAGCTGAAGGAACGTCCTGAGGACGAGCATCTGTGGCTCCAGGCAGCCCTGATCCCCCAGGCCCAGATTACCACCATTGACAGCTTCTGCCTGAATATCATCCGCAGCCATTATAACAGCCTGGACATAGATCCGGCCTTCCGTATCGGGGATGAGGGGGAGCTGTCCCTTCTGCGGGGGGACTGCATGGGGGAAATGCTGGAAAACTGTTACGATGAGGCGGATGAGGAGTTTGGAAGGTTCGTGGAGCATTTCGGACGGGGAAAGTCAGACAGGGGAATTGAGGATGTGATTCTCCAGGCATGGCAGTTTTCACAGAGCCATCCATGGCCGCAGGAATGGCTTGCAGCCTGTCAGAAGGAGCTGGAGGAGGAAAGCATCGGGGAAATGGAGGAAAGCCCCTGGATGGTGTTCCTGATGGAGGATGTGGCCAGACAGATGGCAGAGCTTTCCGGGCAGCTGGGGGAAGCCCTTAATGTGTGCCTGGAGGAAAACGGCCCCCTGGCATACGAGCCCATGCTCATAAGCGACAGAAGTAAAATCGAGGCCATAGGAAGGGCCGCTTCCACAGGCAGCTTTGAAGCCCTGTATAACAGCCTGCAGAACATGAGCTTCGACCGGCTGGCATCCATCCGGAGCAAGGATATTGACGGTGATAAGAAGGTATTTGTAAGCGCATGCAGGGACCGGGTCAAGAAGGCCGTGGCAAAATGCAGGGAGCTCTACGGCCAGCAGAGTCCGCAGGAAGTCGTGGAAAGCATGAGAGGGACCAGAAGGGTCATCCGGGAACTCTTAAGGCTTACAGGCATGTTCGACCAGGCATACAGGGATGCCAAGCGGGAGCGGAACGTGCTGGATTTTAATGATTTGGAGCATCTGGCGCTGGAGGTTCTGTATGTGCGGGAGGAAACCGGAAACGGGGAAGAAAGGGGTTCCCGCCGTCCGTCCCAGGTGGCAGACGAGCTCAGCCGGCAGTATGAGGAAATATTGGTGGACGAATACCAGGACAGCAATTATGTCCAGGAAGCATTGATTACCAGCATTTCCAGGGAGCGGTTCGGTTATCCCAACGTATTTATGGTGGGGGATGTGAAGCAGAGCATATACAGGTTCCGTCTGGCCAGGCCGGAGCTTTTTATGGATAAATATGAAAAATATTCCAGGCAGGGCGGACCGTACCAAATGATTGAATTACAGCAGAACTTCCGGAGCAGGGAGTCTGTGCTGACCAGTGTCAATGATGTGTTTTATCAAATCATGACAAAGAATCTGGGAGGAATCACATACACGCCTGAGACAGCCCTTTATCCCGGAGCGGTATTTGAGGAAGTGAACAGGAAAACGGTTTGTGGCCTGGGACTGGAAGAGGGGGAGTCTGACACGCAGGAATCCGGCCCTGTTTCCTTCCTTGCAGGAACGCCTACAGAGCTTCTCATGGTGGATACGGGCGCGGAAGCACTGAAGCAGCTGGATGAAGACTCCCTTGATTATACGGCAAAAGAGTTGGAAGCCAGACTGATTGCCGGAAGGATACGCCAGCTGGTAAGCCAAGGCCAGGGGATTTTGGTGTGGGACAAATCCAGGGGAGCTTACCGCAGGGCCCGTTACGGCGACGTGGTTATCCTGCTCAGAAGCATGACGGGATGGTCGGAGGTATTTGTAAATGTGCTGATGAATGAAGGCATCCCGGCTTTTGCCCAGACCAGAACAGGATATTTCAACACGGTTGAGGTGGAGACGGTTCTCAGCCTTCTGTCTGTTGTTGATAATCCCATGCAGGATATTCCGCTGGCAGCCGTTATGCGCTCGCCCATTGTGGGGATGGATGATGAGGAGATGGCCTGGATGATGGCCGCCTACAAGCGGAATTCCAAAAAGGGCCAGGACCGGGGCGTATACGGGGCATGGAGGCTCTGGCTGGAGGAAGGGCCGGTGCCGGAGGAAGAACTGGAGCAGGAGGAAGGACTGAGGCCGGGAGAAGGGCCGGGGCCGGAGGAAGAACCGGAGCAGGAGGAAGGTCTGGGGCCGGAGGAAAATCCTGACAGGGAAGAAGGCTTAATCACAGTGGGATTATGCAGCATACCGGCAGAGGCAGCCCATTCCATTTCCCTTAAATCCCTTAAGCTGTCACTCCTTATGGAACGGCTGCGGGGGGAGGCAAGGCATCTGCCCATCCATGAGCTGCTGTACCGGGTATACAAGGAGAGCGGATATTACGACTATGTATCCGCCATGCCGGCCGGGGAGACGAGACGGGCCAACCTGGACATGCTGGTGGAAAAGGCAGCTGCCTATGAATCCACCAGCTACAAGGGTCTGTTTCATTTTGTAAGGTACATTGAAAAACTGAAGAAATTTGATACGGATTTCGGTGAGGCCAGCGTGGCCGGTGAGCAGGACAATACGGTGCGCATCATGAGTATTCACAAGAGCAAAGGTCTGGAATTCCCAGTGGTATTTCTGGCTGGCCTGGGAAAGCGGTTTAACAAGCAGGATGCGTACGGACAGATTCTTCTGGATGCGGATTTAGGGGCTGCGGCAGATTTCCTGGACCTGGAGCTGCGGGTCAAGGCGCCGACTCTTAAAAAGCAGGCATTGAAGCGCCGGATGGAGCTGGAAACAATGGGGGAGGAGCTCAGGGTCCTTTATGTGGCCATGACCAGGGCCAAGGAAAAGCTGATTATGACAGCCGCGGATAAGTCACTGGAGAATAAGCTGGGAAAATGGAAGGACATTCCCCTGTCCCAGGGCCAGCTGCCCTATACCATACTGGCTTCAGCCAATTCCTGCCTGGACTGGCTCCTTATGGCCCAGCCCGCTATTCCTGCCGCCCACATGGAAATGCGCCAGATTCAGGTAAAAGATCTGATTGGCGAGGAAATTACCCGGCAAATCATACGGAAGATGAAAAAGGAAGACCTTCTGAACCTGGATGGGGAGAGGGTGTATGATGCAGCATTTGGAATACGTCTCAGAAAAGTCCTGGAATATGAGTACCCTTATGAATCAGATACCGGACTGTACGCCATGGTGTCTGTATCCGAGCTCAAAAAACAGAGCCAGATAGGACGGGCAGAGGATGCCATTGGCACGGACCGTGACAATCTGGAGGGGGCAGCCCTTGGTGAGCTGACGGCGCTGAGGGGAAAACAGGATGTGGCAGGCTCCGGATTCAGGGAATCAGGAGAACAGAATAAACCATCTTCATCCGGCCCAAACCGCGGAGCTCTGCGGGGAACCGCATACCACGCGGTTCTGGAGCATATCCGGTTCCATGAGATACACAGCCTTTCAGAGGTAAAGCCGGTGGTGGATGAGCTTCTGGAGAACGGATTTCTGGACCAGGAAGCCCGTGACTTTATTAATCCCAATGTCATATGGAATTTCCTGTCCAGTCCCTTGGGAACCCGTATGGCGAAAGCACAGGCAGAGGGACGCATCCATAAGGAGCAGCAGTTTATCATAGGCATACCTGCCAGGGAAATGGGCCTTGGTGATTCCGACGAGCTGGTACTTATCCAGGGAATCATCGACGCCTATCTGGAGGAAGAGGACGGACTGGTCCTTATTGACTATAAAACAGACCATGTGCCGGAGGGAAGTCCGGAACAAGGGGCAAAGATGCTGGCAGAGCGCTACAGAGTCCAGCTGGACTATTATGAGCGCGCATTGACCCAGCTGACTGAGAAACATGTAAAAGAGCGCATTATTTATTCCCTTGCGCTTCAGATGAGTATAAACGTATGAAAGAAGGAATCAGGATGAATCAGAAAAGAGAAGTAAGAACCGTATCCCTCATTGGACTGGGAGCCATTGGCTGTTTCCTGGCCAGTCATCTGGGGCCTCTGATGGGAGATAATCTGCGTGTGATTGCAGGGGGCAGCCGCCGTGAACGTCTGGAACAGGAAGGCGTCATGGTCAATGGGGTCCGCCACCATTTCAACATCGTATCCCCGGAGGAAACCTGCGGTCAGGATTATCCGGATTTAGCTATTATCATCACCAAGTTTCCTGCCCTGTCCCAGGCTTTGGAGGACATGAGAAACCAGATTGGGCCGGATACCCTTATCATGGCCCCGTTAAACGGGGTGGAGGCAGAGGAAAAGGTGGCAGCGGTATTTGGATGGGATAATCTGCTGTATTCCCTGGCAAAGGTAAGCGTGGTCATGAAGGACGGGTGCGCCTCCTTTAATCCAAAGGCTGCCCGGATTGAAATGGGGGAGAAGCACAATGAGACAGTGTCCCCCAGGGTACAGGCTGTGAAGGAGCTGTTTGAGGGGGCGGGCATACGTACCGTTGTTCCGGAGGATATGGAGCGGGCCATCTGGTATAAATACATGTGCAATGTCAGTGAGAACCAGAGCGCCGCTGTCCTGGGCATCCCCTTTGGGGCCTGGAGTGTCAGCGCAGATGCCAATTTTATCCGTGAGAAGCTGATGAGGGAGGTCATAGCCATTGCGCAAAAGAAAGGAATCGACCTCTCGGAAAAGGATATGGAAAAACAGGCCAGCGTGCTTAAGGACGTGCCTCCTAAAAATAAACCGTCCACCCTCCAGGACATTGAGGCAGGCCGCAAGACCGAGGTGGAAATGTTCGGAGGCACCATCATCCGTATGGGCCGTGAGCTGGGAGTGCCTACGCCTTATAATGAAATGTTCTACCATGGAATTAAGGTGCTGGAGCAGAAGAATGAGGGGTTGTTTTAAGAAAAATACGGTGTCACCTGCGCCGGGGAGAGGCAGATGGAAATAAGAAAAGACGGATGACCATTCCCACGGTCCATCCGTCTTTCCTTATTTCCTGCCTATATAGCCACAGGAATCTTCTCGCTAAAGGTGTGATACTGATAATGTTCCAGCCGGAAGCTGTCAGTGGTGAACTGATAGAAATTCTGGATGGAAGTGTCCATGGACAGGGTTGGACCTGGGTAAGGCTCCCGTTTCAGCAACTCCTCTACCATCGGTATATGCCGGTCGTAGATATGGGCGTCTGCAATAACATGGACCAATTCGCCGGGTTTCAGGCCGCTTACCTGCGCCAGCATGTGGAGCAGGACCGCATACTGGCATACGTTCCAGCTGTTGGCTGTCAGCATATCCTGGGAGCGCTGGTTTAAGATACCGTTCAGGGTATTACCGGAGACATTGAAGGTCATGCTGTAGGCGCAGGGATAGAGGTTCATTTCGCATAGATCATGGTGGTTGTAGATATTGGACATGATCCGGCGGCTTAAGGGATTGTGCTTCAGGTCATACAGGATGCGGTCTACCTGGTCAAAATCCCCTTCCTTATAATGGTGCTTTACACCCAGCTGGTAGCCGTAGGCCTTGCCTATGCTGCCGTTCTCATCTGCCCATGAATCCCAGATGTGGCTGTTCAGGTCATGGATGTTGTTGGATTTTTTCTGCCATATCCACAGAAGCTCGTCCACTGCCGACTTAAAGGCAGTGCGCCGCAGGGTGATGACGGGAAATTCCCTGGTAAGATCGTAGCGGTTCACGATGCCAAAGCGCTTGATGGTGTGGGCCGGGGTGCCGTCCTCCCATACCGGACGCACGTCATAGTCTGTATCCCAGACGCCGTGTTCTAATATATCGTTGCAGTTTTGTATGAATATCTGGTCTGCGTAGCTCATGTTCATTGTCCTCCATTTTAAATATGGAATCATTATAACAGAGGACACCTTTTCTTTCAAAGGGTTTCATGATATAATCGGTCAAGACCGGTGAACGGGACAGGGATAAACAGATACCTGGAAGAAAATGGGAGGTATTCACATATGAATCTGATTGTTGCAGTGGATGAGAAATGGGGAATAGGTAAGGACGGCGGTCTCCTTGCGCATCTCCCGGAGGATATGAAGTATTTCAGAGAGACCACCAGTGGCAGGACCGTGGTCATGGGACGCAGGACCCTGGAGAGCTTTCCCGGTGGAAAGCCCCTGAAGAACCGCGTAAATATGGTTTTGTCCAGAAATGAATCGTATTCTCCTGAGGGTGTGCAGGTGTACCACAGGGCGGAGGATGTGCTGGAGGCATTAAAGGACTGTAATGAGGATGATGTGTTCATCATCGGCGGAGGCATGATATACAGGGAGTTTCTTCCCTACTGCAATAAGGCATATGTGACCTACATCCACAGGACCTTTGAGGTGGACACGGATTTTGAAAATCTGGATCAGGATGAAAACTGGAAACTGGAGTCGGTCAGCGATGGCAGGGAGCATGAGGGCATTTCCTTTGAATTCAGAATATACAGAAGGGTAAGGTGAGGGAATATTGAATCTTTGCGTGACAGCGGACAGGCATTGGGCCATCGGCAAGGACGGCAGGCCACTGGTTACGATTCCGGCCGACCGGCAGATGTTTCTTAAGGAGACGGACGGCAAGGTGGTGGTCATGGGGCGCAGGACCCTGGAGGGACTGCCGGGAGGACAGCCCTTTGGAAACCGGGTAAATATTGTCCTGACCCATGATATGCAGTATAAGGTAAAGGGCGCAGTGGTCTGCCACAGCCTGGAGGAGGCGCTTAAGGCGCTTAAGGATTACGATGAAGGTGATATCTATATCATAGGAGGGGAGAGCGTTTACCGGCAGTTTCTTCCCTATTGCACAACGGCCCATGTGACCAGTATTGATTATACCTATGACGGGGATGCATACTTTCCTGATTTGGAAGAGGAAGAGGGATGGTATCTGGCGGAAGAGGGGGACGAACAGACCTATTTTGACCTCTGTTATACCTTCCGGAGGTTCCGGAGAAAAAAGTAATAAAAAAATTGTTCAACACGCTGAAAAAAAGAAAATAATTTTTGAAAAAATTTAAAAACCGGTTGTAACATGAAGCAGAAAATGTTAATATAAAGCTTGTGCGAGGGTAAATTCTCACAAGCTTCTTAAAAAACAGGAGAACGGGGGAATATATAGTGAAACAGGATGGAACATTATTTACACTTGAAAATGATGAGCTTCTAGTTACTGTTGCCCGCCGCGGTGCAGAACTTACCAGGATTTATGACAAGAAAGCGGACCGCGAAGTGCTTTGGTGCGCTGAACCGTCTGTGTGGAACAGACACGCCCCTGTGCTTTTTCCGTTTGTGGGAAAATGTTATGAGGGAGCGTATGTCCATGATGGGAAAGAATACGGCATGACGCCCCACGGCTTTGCAAGGGATATGGATTTTGAACCTCTTCTCTGTGATATGGACGAATGCTGGTTCCGTTTGAAGGACACGCCGGAGACATATGAAAAGTATCCGTTCCATTTCGAGGTGGAGATTGGTCACAGGCTGGAAGGCAGAACCATCGAGGTTATGTGGAAGGTTGCCAATACGGATTCAGGCGAGATGCTGTTTATGATGGGCGGACATCCTGCTTTTCAGGTGCCGGAAGGGAAAAACATATACGATTTCACCTTTGAGTTTAACCGGAGAGGGTGCAGGGAGGGACAGTTTACGGATTGTCTCCATTATCTTGCGCCTAATGCGAACGGCTATGAGAAGGAAGAACTTCAGGGAAATTTGAAGCTGTCAGAGGGCCGGGTGCCGCTGACAAAAGGATTTTTCGATACAGCTCTTACATATATGTTTGATGAAGCACAGGTCAGCAGCGTGAGCCTGATGGTGGATGGAAGCCCCTATGTGACGTTGGAATGCAGCGATTTCCCATATTTGGGAATATGGACAATGGAGGCCACCCATCCCTTTGTATGTCTGGAACCATGGTACGGTATCTGCGCATCAGATGGATATAAGGGGGAATTGAAGGACAGAAGGGGAATCATATCGTTGCCCGGATGGGAAAACTGGCAGAAGAGCTACCAGATCCGGGTGGAATAACAATGAATGTCACGTCCGGATGCGCGGCGAAATCCAGCTGAGGACGCGAGTATATATTACTAGGAGGAGAACCATGTATAAGATTGTAAAATCAGAATGCCTGGCAGATAAGATATATCTGATGGACGTGGAAGCACCGCGTATAGCCAGGGCCTGTCAACCAGGCGAATTTGTAATTGTCAAGATGGACGAAGTAGGAGAGAGAATCCCGTTAACCATCTGTGACTACGACCGTGAGAAGGGCCTGGTAACCATCGTGTTCCAGATTGTGGGAGCATCCACAGAGCGTATGGCCGGACTGAAGGCCGGAGACAGCTTCGCAGATTTCGTAGGTCCCCTGGGACAGCCTTCCGAATTCGTGAAGGATGACCTGGAGGAAGTAAAGAAGAGACGTTATCTCTTTGTAGCCGGCGGCGTGGGAAGCGCGCCTGTTTACCCACAGGTAAAATGGCTGAAAGAGCGCGGCATTGACGTGGATGTGGTGGAAGGCGCCAAGACCAAGGACATGCTGATTTTGGAAGAGGAAATGAGATCTGTTGCAGGAAACCTCTACATTACCACAGATGACGGTTCCTATGTGCGCAAGGGCATGGTAACCGACGTTGTCAAGGATTTGGTGGAGAACCAGGGCAAGAAGTACGATGTCTGTGTTGCCATCGGACCTATGATTATGATGAAATTTGTCTGCAAGCTCACCAAGGAGCTGGGAATCCCAACCATCGTCAGCATGAACCCAATCATGGTGGACGGCACAGGAATGTGCGGCGCCTGCCGTGTAAGCGTTGGCGGGGAAGTGAAGTTCGCATGTGTGGACGGACCTGAGTTTGACGGCCATCTGGTAGATTTCGACCAGGCCATGAAGCGCCAGCAGATGTACAAGACAGAAGAGGGCAGAGCCATCTTAAGGCTGCGTGAGGGTGCTACCCATCACGGCGGATGCGGAAACTGCGGAGGTGAGGAATAATGGACGTATTAAAGAAGATACCCGTAAGGGAACAGGACCCAAAGGAGAGGGCAACGAATTTTAAGGAAGTATGTCTGGGATATAACCAGGAAGAAGCCCAGGAAGAAGCTTCCCGCTGCATTAACTGTAAGAATGCAAAATGTATCCAGGGATGCCCGGTTGCCATCAATATACCAAAGTTCATTGCAGAAGTAAAAGAAGGAAAATTTGAGGATGCAGCAAATACCATAGCAGAATCCAGCGCCCTTCCCGCAGTATGCGGACGTGTATGCCCTCAGGAGAGCCAGTGCGAAGGCAAATGTATCCGCGGCATCAAAGGCGAGCCTATTTCCATCGGAAAGCTGGAGCGTTTCGTGGCAGACTGGTCCAGGGAAAATGGATTCGTACCGGCTAAGCCAGAGAAAACCAACGGCATCAAGGTAGCTGTAATCGGTTCCGGCCCTGCAGGACTTACCTGCGCAGGCGACCTTGCAAAGATGGGATACGAAGTAACCATCTTCGAGGCCCTTCATGAGCCAGGCGGCGTGCTTACATATGGAATTCCTGAATTCCGTCTTCCAAAGTCCGGCGTGGTACAGCCTGAAATCGACAACGTAAGGAAACTGGGCGTTAAGATTGAGACCAATGTTATCATCGGTAAATCCGTGACCATAGACGAGCTGATGGATGAGGAAGGCTTTAAGGCCGTATTCATCGGTTCCGGCGCAGGACTTCCCAAGTTCATGGGAATTCCAGGTGAGAACGCCAACGGTGTATTCTCTGCCAACGAGTATCTGACCAGAAGCAACCTGATGAAGGCCTTCCGTGATGATTACGATACGCCAATCTACCTGGGCAAGAAGGTAGCAGTTGTAGGCGGCGGAAACGTTGCCATGGATGCTGCCAGAACAGCACTCCGTCTGGGCGCAGAGGTGCATGTAGTGTACAGAAGAAGCGAAGCTGAGCTGCCTGCCCGTGTGGAGGAAGTACATCATGCAAAAGAAGAGGGAATTATCTTCAATCTGCTGACCAATCCGGTAGAGATTCTGACCGACGACAACGGCTGGGTTAAGGGAATGGTAGTGCGCAAGATGGAACTGGGCGAGCCGGATGCATCAGGCCGCCGCAGACCGGTAGAGGTTGCCGGATCGGATTACACCATTGATGTGGACGCTGTCATCATGTCCCTTGGAACCTCTCCAAACCCACTGATTTCTTCCACCACAGAAGGCCTTGAGACCAACAAGTGGAAATGTATCATTGCAGATGAGAGCAACGGCAAGACCACCAAGGAAGGCGTATATGCAGGCGGCGATGCCGTAACAGGCGCTGCAACCGTAATCCTTGCCATGGAGGCAGGCCGCGCAGGCGCAAGAGGAATTGATGAATACCTTAATGGAAATAAATAGGTAAATATGGTATCTGAAATATAGTATCTGAAATATAGAAAGCCGGTATCCGGGGTATGTCTGTTGTGGACAGAAGAGCCTGGATGCCGGTTTTTTTGTAGTGGTGGATTGGGCGATGGTGTGTGTGGTTTATGGAGTTTGGTATGTGTGGCTGTGGTGGGGATGGGGTGTTGGTGGGTGGATTGTTGGTGAAGTGTGGTGATGGCAGTGGTAGCAGGAGTGGAAGACAACGGATTTTACTTTTACATTTCTCCCGCGAAAACAGAAGAGAAATAGTTCTGCGGAGAGAAATAAAAACGAGTTGTGGAGAGAAATAAAAATGAGTTGGGTATTGACGCTTTAAGGGTATATATGATATTCTATATAAAATCGCACGGAAGTCTCTGTGCAGGATTCTTATTAGCAGTTTCATGATCGTTTGGCTGGTTCAGCCGTTTTTCACGTAGGGATGATTAAAAAAGGTGGTGATGCGTGTTTTATTGCTTTATTCAGTATGCAGCGGTGTGTTTGGATTATATCTGTAAGTTTCTTAAAATCAGTACTGTTTATCAGTAGTCAGTTGTGTTCGTTAATCAATATTCTTGAAAAATCAGAGGGATTGTTTGTACTTGAAAATTGAATCATATTATTTTGCGCGCCTTGAAACTTCATTTTAGCTAAAAAGGGTGAAAATTCCTCTGCCTTTACAGGTGGTGTATGCGGATGGTGACGGGGGAGAACCGCCAGAAATAAACTTAACAGCAGCAGCGGGCGGAGAAAAACCGGTATTCCAGCTGATATGAGGCCAAACCATGGGTCTTTATAAGATTTGGCTGTACGTTGGTTAATAACCGGGCGCGGATGGAAATATCTGCTGATGAAAAATGGGGGACGGATCCGCATTTATGTATTGTGAGGCTCGGTTTGCTGTTATTGCGGGGGCGGTGTGGATTGCAGGGAGGAGGATGAAAATGGGAGATGGAATTTCAGATGGATTAGGGAGAGGAAAAATGTTTAGTGCTGTTTTATGTGAAGGAAAATGTAGGTGTAAGTAAGAAAATGGGATTTTGTGGGAGGAGGAGAACAGGATAGCTGAAAGAGATGTGGCCCGGAAAAAAATGACCGGAGAGGAAAAGATGAAAGTGAAAGGGCTGAAAAAGAATAGGCTGAAAAAAAGATGACAGGACAGGCCATGACGATAGGGAATTAAGAGATGGGGAAAAGACTGGGGGAAAATAATTGGAGGAGAAATAGCGGGGAGTGAAATAGCGGGGAGTGAAATAGCGGGGGGTGAAATAGCAGGGGGTGAAATAACGGGTAGTGAAATAACGGGAGTGAAATAGTGGGAAGTGAAATAGTGGGAAGTGAAATAGCGGGAAGTGAAATAGCGGGGTGTGAAATAGTGGGGAGTGAAATAGCGGGGTGTGAAATAACGAAGAGTGAAATAGCAGGAAGTGAAATAGCGGGAAGAAAAATTGCGGAAAGTGATATAAGGGGAAGTAACATAATGGGAAGAGAAACAACCGAAAAGAAAACAGTTAAAAAGAAGGCCGCCAAGAGAATTGATATCAACCGAATATTCAGACAGGGTATTACAGTACCCGTCCTGTCGGTCCTGTTATCAATCATGGCAGCAATGCCGGTTTATGCCGGTCAGTGGATGCAGGATGGCAATGGGTGGCGGTGGAAGAATGACATTGGAAGCTATCCTGAGAACTGCTGGCAGTGGCTGGACGGCAATCAGGACGGAATGGCGGAACATTATTATTTTGGCCCGGACGGATACATGATTTCAGATACCACGGCGCCGGATGGACAGCCGGTAAATGAAGAAGGAGCCTGGATAATGGATGGGGTGATCCAGAGGGAGGAGATGGCCGGAGCAGATAACAGAACATGGCAGATAAATATGTCGGAAACAGAGTACATACAGTTTACGGATATGGCAAACCGGATAAATGGTAAAAACAGAACATGGAACGGAGAAGAACCGGAACATCAGAGAACTAACCCAACCTCAACAGAAGATATTTCAACAGATGAATCAGCATACCGTATTATTGAATTAGTCAATGCCGAGAGACAGAAAAGAGGGGAAAACGTATTATCTGTTAATCAGGAATTAATGGAAAATGCTGCTGCCAGGGCAGAGGAGGCATGTATATATTTCAGTCACACGCGTCCCGATAAAAGTAAGTTTGATACGGCAATAACCGTGAAACGTTATTCCTCCGCAGAAAACCTGGCAAAGCTGTATTCCAGGGACAGTATGGAAATGATTGCAGAGGCGGCGGTCGAAAAATGGATGGATTCGGAGAGCCATAAGAAGCAATTGCTGGATGACAGATGGACGGAGACAGGGGCAGGTGTCTGTGAGAGCGGCGGATATATCTATATTTCACAGATATTCGTCAAAGGCATGTAGTATAAGGTTTTTTACCGGAGGAGAAAAAATGAGGATAATGAGGACACTGAAACGCATGATGGCATTGTTCCTTGCAACAGTATTGGTATGTACAGCAATACGGACCACCAGCGGAGCCGGGGATTTGATTAATTTAAACCCATACCGCCAGGTGTTCCGGGGGAAGAATCTGAATGCATTCGGAAGGACACACCGGGATATGAACATTTACCAGGTGGGTGAAGGGGCTGGGGCGCTGCCTGCATTATGTATACAGGAAGGCCACAAACTGCCGGACGGAAGTCCGGCCAAATACGAACAATATTATGTGGAGCCGGGGAAGCCGGTTCCTGTCATCGGGCCATTTGAGCGTTATCTGTCCATGGTGCTTGCCTATGAATGGCTGGTATCGGACAACTATTATGTTCCGGCGCGCTACGGGGTAGTCCAGGTTTATTACTGGGGATGCATGAATGGATATGAACATAACTGGGCATTGCAGAAGCAGGCCATGGAAAAATTCCAGGCAGTAATGAATGGGGATCCCATGGTTATGGTCTATTATGAGGAAATGAAGGCTCACATACTGGAGGGGGAAGCCCAGTTTAATGGGACGGGCAGTTCTTCCCTTCCTGCGTGGACTGGTTCTGTCCAAAAAATGACTTTGAAAGACGGGCATTATGAGCTTACACTGGATATCAGCAGCTGTCCGCAGCTTCAGGACACTTCCTGGTCCTTTCCGGATAATCAGTGGTCATATAAACTTGCGCCGGATGGCAGAAGTGTGACATTTCAGTACAATGGAAACCAGGAGCCCCAGGGAACAATTTTGTCCGCGCAGATCCAGGGCATAGAAAACCGTTTTTATGCTTATATCTTTACCCCTGCTGCATCTGAAAACCTTCAGAAGCAGTTGGGATGGCTGGATTTTAACCGGCCCATGGCATCTGTCTCCTTTTCGGTTGGAACAGATGCGGTTCTGCCGGGCAGCAGTGATTTGGAATTATACCGCCATTCTGAAACTTTTCAGAGCAATTACAACATTGATTTGGAGAAATATTGTGCTGAGACGAATCAACCGTTAGAGGGAACGGTGTTCAACGTGTGGGAGGATTTTGATTTTTCTCAGGTAAATGAACAGGGATATGAGGAAGGTGAACCAGATGGGACCAGCGGGCAGGTCTACTTAAACTGCATGTCGCCGGAACCGGAAAACGATTATGTCTGTGATATATTGACCACGGAACCGGATGGATATGCAAGGCATAGCGATACCAGATATTATAATTACAGCAAAACATACTGTATGGGTCATCCTGCACCGGAATGGACTGAGTGCGACCATGAGGAGGATGAGGATTGCAGCTGTGACGAAGAAAATAACCGGCTTCGCGGACAGTGGAGGGCAGAACAGGAATTGTGTGCAGCCACTTGTGATTTCCATGCCCTGAACAATGATGAGGACAACCGAGAACAGGACACTTCGGCTATGGAAGCCATGCTGGCGGATCGGGATGAGACGTATGAACGGTTCATAGAATTGGAATACAGTTACCATTTGCAGGAAAAGACAGCCAGGACAGGATATATTCTCCATGGACTGCACAACGATGACAAGGAGATAGAAACGATTGTACTGTCAGCCGCCCAGGCGGGAGGAAGCGCGCGGCCAGCTGTATACAGGCCAGGCTCTTTTGTGGGAAAGGCAGTGGAGCCTGTGTACACTTACGTGGCGGCAATGAGGGAAAGAAGAGCTTACAAATATCCGGTTCCGGATGCCCTGGAGATGGAGCTTGGGGAACAGCGCAGCATATTCAGTTTATGGGGAGATGAAAAGGAAAAAAAGAAACCGGAGATTCCTGCGGACGGAGCAGCTGCCGGCGGCATTTTCGGGGACCAGGAAAATACTTCCGGCAGTGCGGGAGAACAGGAGTCTGGAGATGGAACACAGGGAGAGGAAGAAGATACATCCGGAGACGGAGGACAAGATGAGGACGGCAATGGAAATCCGGAAGGTGAGGAGGAGAAAGATGGAGAGCTGACGGAAAAAAATCCGGAGGATGGCAACAAAGAGGATGAGGAAAGCGGAGGAACAGAGACCGGGAACTCCGCAAGTGGAGGCGCAGGGCCAGAAACAGGAAACTCCGAAGGGGGAGAAACAGAGACAGAGAACTCTGGGAGTGGAGACGCAGAGCCGGAGACCGGGAACTCCGGAAGTGGAGGAACGGGGCCAGAGAGCACCGGGAGTGGAGACGCAGGGTCAGAGGCCGGTGACTCCGGAAGTGAAGGAGCGGGGCCAGAGAGCACCGGGAGTGAAGGCGCAGGGTCAGAGACCGGGAACTCCGGAAGTGAAGGAGCGGGGCCAGAGAACACCGGGAATGGAGGCGCAGGGCCAGAGGCCAGGAACACCGGAAGTGAAGGAACAGGGCCAGAGAACACCGGGAGCGGAGGCCCAAAAAGCGACGGTTCTATAAGTGAAAAAACAGGAGACAGCCGTCAGAAAAATGAAACTTCATATAGGGAGGATCAAGACAGTGGGAGCCAAAAGAAGGAAGAACAGAAAAGTGGAAACCTTCAGGTCCAATCATATTCCATGTCCGCATCCCCTATTCTATTAAAATCAAGCCATGGAAAAACCATTCTATTTTCCGGCATTTCATCAGAAGAACACACAGTTAATTCCAAACATCAATCCCAAAACAAACCAGAAGATACGGCAAATGAAAATATAAAGTATGAAACAGATGAAGATACAAAAAAAGAAATGAATGAAGAAATAAATAAAGACACAAATGGTAAAGCAGACGCAGACACAGAAATCAATATAGAAATCAGCTCAGAAAACAGTATAGACAACGCCGCAGACAACACCGCAGACAACGTCACAGACAACACCACAGACAACACCACAGACAAGGAAAAGCATGAGATACAAGACAGCACCACAGAAACTGCGGATATCCGGGATGAGGCTGAAGGGAATTCTCATATAGAAAATCAGGACGGCACCAGTCAACGTGATGGGGATGAGGAGGATGGCGGTCAAAGCCAAATTTATGAAGAATACGAATATGCCAGAAATCCGATTTCACCGTCCTTTGGCATGGCTGCGTATTTCCAGGCAGACACTGGGAACGGAGATGAAGAACCTGAAGAGGAAGGAAACCGTGCAGTGCGGTTTATCAGATCCCTGTTTTCCGGAGAAGAGGATGACGACGACACCATATCAGTATCCCTGCCGTCATTTATGGACGATGATCTGGGAGCCTTGGATGTATCGGCTTATGGGGAACCGGATACGATTCTTTACACCTTTAAGGTGTGGGACCATCGGACAGAGGGCAGGCTGCATATCAATAAAAGAGATTTGGAGCTGTACCGCGCGGACGGGGATAAAAGTTATGGACTGACCCAGGGGGATGCCACGCTGGAGGGTGCTGTCTATGGACTGTTTGCGGCCCAGGATATCATTCACCCGGATGGAAAATCCGGTACTATTTATAATCAGAATGATTTGACAGCCGTAGCAGCCACGGATAAACAGGGAAATGCCTCTTTCCTGGCGTACACGGAGAAACCAGGCACCCGGCTGAGTGATGATGGAACTATAATCGCACCGGAGAATGCCACCGGACCTGAGAATCTATATAATGGTTCCTCTGTCACCTCCTCGGCCCAAGGATTTGGTACAGTTGTTTATCCTGATTATGTGCTTTCCAATGAAGACCAGTGGATTGGGCGGCCCCTTATTATGGGCAGTTATTATGTGATGGAGCTTAGCAGGTCAGAGGGGTATGAGTTATCTGTCAACGGCATTTCCTTAAAGGAGAGCAACCGCACCCAGGATATAGTAAACAGGATCCATGAGGCCGGGCAGGCCCGCATATCAGGAGGTTTGTCCGATTATAATTCCATGGATGCAGACGGTTCCTGGAATGATTTTATAGTGGAGAGCTATAAAACTGAAAATGGATATGATATCATCCTGACCGGATATCCACAGGGAGCGGAATTTTATGAAATAAGGACCGGGACAGAGACAAAGACGTACAAGGCGGTTTTGGGCAGTTCTCTTCAGCCAAAAGTAGATCAGCAGGGCAGTCCTGTCTATCAGACGGCAAAAGGAGGGGAGTATAAGATAGGGGCTGACGGTAATCCCATTATCCGGCTGGATACTGCTACAGACAGTGACACGGGGGAGCGGACTCCCTATGGGGAGACTCTGCCCTACCGCTTCCGGACAGCCCCATATCCCAGCGGTACGGCTGTACCGGCTGATATGAGTAAATGGGGGCAGGCCATTGAACCCAATTATCTGTCAGAACAGGTTAACGGCATGTTGGGACAGCTTGGATACAGACCGGTTACAGACATTTCGCCATGGACTCAAATCCGGCTTTCGGGTCAGACCAATGCTCAGGCCGCAGAGGAAATCATGGATTGGTACACAGTCCATAACTTCTTTGACTGCGGGTATGTGGAGGATATATATGAGATGGAGGGCAGCTTTTTTGCCTTGCTTCGTCACGATTATTCATTGGGCCATGCCGGCTTCCCTGCGGTTTATGATTTTGTGAACCGTAAGCTGTATGTCCGAAAGACAGCAGAGGTGACAGGGGGACCTGCCGGGAAGGTTGGTTACTGGATTGAGTATCAAAAGGGTGAATACAGCCTGAAAAGCGCCGTTGCATCAATAAAAGAAAAAAGGGAAATAAACCAGGTCATTCCTTTTGGAAGTGATATAGAAGCTGCGGCCGAAACCGTGTATCAGCCGCTGTATGAGACTTACAGCGAAGGGGATATTGTCCTTGACAGAGAGGGAAATCCCATTCCTCTCATGGAGCGGGTCTATGAGTATGAGGACAGGACAGAGACATACGAAACGGATAAGCCTGAGCCGGTTTCTGCTGTCTATGATTGGGCCACGGGATACTATGCGGTTCATGTGGAGAATACCATAGACTGGAAGGACAGGACGGAGCCGGAATATACGGAATTCCGGGTAGTGACAAGAGAGAAGACCATTGATTGGGAAGGGGAGGAATTGCCTTACAGCCAGTATCTGACAGACATAGCAGGAGCCGGGGTAAGCGCCTTGGCTGCGGTTCCTCCGTTGGATGAAGGAAGCTATGTTGTATTCCAGGCATTGAATTATCCAGGGCAGAATCAGCCGGTACAGGAAGCGGGCACTGGTTCCAGTCCGCTGCAGGTATTGCAGAGAGTTATAAAGCAGTCCGTAAAGGTCACAAAAGATATTTCCCAGTCATCCTATGACGGAGTAAATACGTACGGATCTGTTCACAATGACCCGCTGACCGTGCTGCTGGGATTGTTTAACGGAGGCAGCAGTTCCCAGGGCGCAAAGCTGCTGAATCAGTTTAAATTCAAGGCATATCTGAAAAGTAACCTGGAAAATATCTTTGTGGACAGTGCCGGCAATATCATTTCAGAAGATATAGGGACAGCGGATTTCAAAGGAGATGTCCAGAAAATTTTTCTTCCTCCCAGGGATGGAAGCGGACAGCGGCTGTTGGAAACAAAAGAGGACGGAAGCTATGACTACACGAAATTCTTTGATGCCATGTACGCGGCAGTGCAGGTGGAAAAAGGGAAAAAGCCCCAGGAGGCAATACAGCAGTTTGCTGTGGATTACTATGATATAGATGCCTATAAAGCGGAAATTCTTACGGCGGAACCTGGGCTTAACAGCGATACAGCCTACGAAAAGGCCCTTCTTCGGGCTGCGGATGAGGCCGGAAGCTATCTGTCTGTTTTTTCCGGACTGGATAACAGGCTGGCTATTGCCTGGGACAGCGATGTAGGCGGAGGGGCGGATGGTGATGTGACCACGCTGCAATGCAATACCAGGAATGGGAAGGATGATTATTTCAATCATTCCATCATGCTTGCCTACGGCACATACGTTATTGTGGAACAGGTTCCTGCGGATGTGGACCGGGAGCTGGCTAACCGGCATTTTACCAGGGACTATCCCAGGGAAATAACCCTTCCCTATGTGCCGGATATCGGCCAGGATGAAGGCACAGGGGAAACAGATGTCAACTATCAGACAGGCAGTCCTTATTTCCGGTATGACAGCACAGACACACCGGATGACCTGATTCGTAAATATAAGATACGGTTTAATGAGGAGACCCACATCATACAGGCCAATGGACAGGATGGGAAATTTGAGATATATAAATATGGTCTGGACAAGGATATGCGGCCGGGCCGCAGCCTGACGTCCCAGGCTCCCTATGAAGAAGAGTACATGGATGGCAGAAATGATACTGTAAAGGGATATTATGCCGGATATACCTCCCAGAGCGAGGATGCCGGAATAATGAACGGGGTAATCTACGACGGCTACGAAACAGAGGACGGACAGCGGGAGGTCAGGGACCAGGTGGCAACGATGAAAGGGATGCAGACCGCTGTTGACGGCAAATTTGCCTCTATGCTGGTTCCGTGGACCGTGCTTCCCCCTGCGGTGGACAGAATTAACCCGGACACAGGAAATGTGGAGACGCTGATTCCCTCCGGAAATGGCCGGGATTTTAATTTCGTGGCGTTTGCCCAGGAGGATTTTGAGGATGAGTATTTTAATTCCAGACTCCGTATTGAGAAACTGGATTCCGAGACAGGTGATTCCATTATTCATGAGGGTGCATTGTTTAAAATATATGCGGCCAAGAGAGAGGTGGAAAAAGAGGGAATGGGCACCGTGACAGGGTCCGGAAATGTGCTGTACGGCGAGGCGGTGGACTGGCAGGGAAATCCTGTGGCGGATGCAGACGGAAGAAGGATCCTGTATCCGAGAGTAGGTAAGAACAATGGGAGCACGGACGACCTGCCTGTGCGCCTGGATAAGGATGGGATTCCCCAGTATGATGAAAGCCAGCTGATTAGGCAGGAAGACCAGGAGGGAAATGAGACAGGAGTTTTCAGGGCATATTCCACCATCAGGGAACTGGTCGTTGACGGTCAGGTGAAAAAGGTACCCGTGGGATACATAGAGACATATAAACCATTGGGGGCAGGCGTCTATGTGCTGGTAGAGCTTCAGGCCCCGAAGGGATATGAGAAGAGCCGTCCGGTGGCCTTTGAAGTATATGCGGACAACGTATCATTTTACAGGGAAAGAAGAAACGCAGACGGAACCACGGATGGGTGGGAAGAGGAAACAGCTGTGAGATACCAGTACGCCATTCCGGTGGCCGGCAGCACCAATAAAGTCCGTACCAGGACGGTCAGCCGGATAAAGGTGGAGGACTATCCTTCCAGGATGGAAATTCACAAGGTGGAGGACGGAGATTCACTGGTGGGAAACCAGAATATTCTTCAGAAGACCGATGACCAGGGCAGGGTGGAATCAAGCGGAGGTTTTGAGACGGATGTCACGGTAAATGATGCCGGAGATCTGCTGGTTTATAAGGTAAGCGGCCGTAAAGAGAAGCTGGAGGAACGGGGGGACGTAAGGGATATTGCTTACAATCCGAAGACAATGCAGTGGGATGGATACGTGACCAAGTCATTTGACGAATACTCAGAACATATAGTGGAGGGTGCGGAGAAGGAGCTTAAGGCAATGTCCGGTGTAAAACCATTGTACCGGCTGGACGGTACCTTTACAGGCAGGGGAATCCGGTTTGACATTTCCGTATCCGGCGCAGTCTTGTCCCTGTACCATGCCATGGAAATTGAAAAAACAGGGGAACATGTCTATAAGGGGGTAAGCGCTTCTGTCAAGGACGGCAAGGTAACGAGGATCACGGACACAAATACCGGTACCCATAAGGAAATACGCGTGGTTGGAGAGGAAAACAGTCCGGGCGGTGCCGTGAAAACACATACAGCATCGTGGGATGTATGGGATGCTGTTATTGTGGATAATGACCCTGTAAATCTGTATTTCCATGATTTGACTCAGGTGGATACCAGGGAGGACCCGGATACGGGCGAACTGCTGGTACTGGATAAAAAAGGAAATCCGCTGTGCTTTGCGGACTCCGTTACCGGCATGGCATATGTCTATGATGATTATGGCCGTATGCTGGCATACACGGCGGATGATGAGGGAAATAAGATACTGGTCAAATCCATACAGGTATTAAAAGATGAAAATGGACAAACCATCTATGACAACAAAACAACTGTGGATGATGAGAATGGCCTGCCCATCTATTATACAAGCGGAAATGTAGTGACAAAGGATGAGTCCTGGACAACAGACAGCAGTATGGATTCTAATGGAACTCAGGAAACTTCCGGCGCCAGACATTTGATTGCCCGCCTGCCCTTTGGATCCTATATACTGGAAGAGCAGGGAGTTCCCTATGACCAGGGATATATCCAGGCCATGTATATGGGGCTTGTACTTCAGGATACAGACCAGGTGCAGAAATATTTCCTGCAGAATGAATTTACCAAGACCGCATTTGCGAAGCTGGATGTGCGGACGCAGAAGGAAATAAGGGGAGCAGTCATGACCCTGTACCGGGCCGGTCTGGACAGTGACGGCAGCCCTCACAGGGAACAGGATGGCACATACAAAAAAGGCCAGGTCTATGCTTCATGGATTAGCGGATATCAGTACGATGATGACGGAAATATAAAATTGGATGAACATGGGGAGCCGGCAACGACAACTAAGCCTCACTGGATCGACCACATTCCTGTTGGGTATTACGTGCTGGAGGAAACCATTTCTCCCTATGAACAGGGTTATGTTCAGTCTGAGGCCGTAAATATTGACGTTTTGGAAACAGGGGATGTACAGAGCTTTGAGATGGAGGATGATTTTACATCCATAGATATTCTGAAATATGACACAAGAAATGGTGATGTAATCTACGGGGACAGCGAAGCATACCTGACTTTATACCGGCCCATACTGGATGAAAAAGGATTTCCGGTGCTGGAACATGGAATTCCCAGGTACGATGAGACAGGAAGGATATTTACCTTCCGGGCCGCTACCTATAAGGACGGGCAGGATGTGGCAGCAACTGGCCGCGTGGTCCCGGACGCAGGCGGAAATCATCCAATTATGAAGTATGATTATGACTTCCGGGAGATTCCCGGCACATACCAGGGACGGTATTATTATACAGAGCAAGGCACCGTGCGTCTGGAATATCTGCCTGTAGGAAATTATGTGCTGGCAGAGACAGAAAATCCCGAGGGCTATGCCACAGCGGACCCTATACTTATTAATATAGAAGAAACAGGACACTTAGAAGAGATACAATATTTTCAGATGGGGGATAAGCCTCTTAAGCTGGAGGTTTCCAAGGTGGATATTACCGGCGGCAAGGAGGTAAACGGTGCAAAACTTGCTGTGTATACGGTGGATGAAAAGGGAAATGTATCGGAAATACCTCTTGTGCTCCACCAGCCCTCAGAAGACGGACAATATCAGGATATAGAGGCGGTATGGATTTCGGGGCTGGATGGAAGATATACGGAGGAGGATGGGGAACAGGGGCTTATCCCTGCCGGTTTCCAGCCGGGAGATTTAAAACCCCATACACTGGAGTATATCCCGGAAGGTGATTATATACTCAGGGAGATAATAACCCCGTACGGATTCCTGCAATCTGTAGATATTCCCTTTACCATTGCGGACAGCCAGGTCCTGCAAAAAACAGAAATGACAGATGAAATTCCGGATGGAATTCTCCGTATCATAAAAAGCGATTCAGATAAGCCGGATGAAAAATTAAAGGGAGCTGAGTTTTGCCTTGTGAACCAGACAACCGGCGCCATATGCGGTACCGTGACCACGGACCAGCTGGGACAGGCGCAGTTTGAACCGCAACCCATTGGATACATGGACCGGGATGGAAATTTTAAACCTTATACCTATGTGTGCAGTGAGACAAAGGCAGCTCCAGGACACATGCTGACACTTGAACCATATGAGTTCCAGTTTCATTACAGGAATGAACTGACAGACCTCATTGTCTGGGAATATAACCCCACCAATGATTCCAACCGGGTAATCACGGATAAGCTGTCCGGGGATACGGAGGAAATGCTGGAAGGCGCGCTGCTGCGAATCGAACGCAGGACAGAATCCGGATGGGAGACAGCGGAGGAATGGGTTAGCGGCAGGCAGGGGCATTATACAAAGAACCTGAGTGAAGGACAATACCGTCTGATTGAGGTGAAGGCGCCGGAGGGATATAAACTGCAGGAAACGCCCATTGAGTTTACTATCAGTGATGGTATGACCGGGATTCCCCATCTGGTCATGCGCAATTATACAACCATTATAGATGTAGAAAAGACGTCGGCAGAAACAGGAAAACTCCTGGGAGGCGCCAGATTGCAGCTCATTGATAAGTCTGATGGAAGGGTGATTCGGGAGTGGACATCCGAGGCGGGAAGGGGGCAGCAGTTTTACGGTCTGAAACCAGGCACATATATCATCCACGAACTTCAGGCCCCATCCGGCTATGAGAGAACAGAGGACAGGGAAATCGTGGTAAAAGAATGGTCAGGGACAGAAGGACCGGAGATGGACCAGAAGGCCGGGAATGAATTGCATAACATGGTTCAGGTATTCAGGTTTGAGAACCAGACAGCATCCTCATCCGGCGGAGGCGGGGGAAACAGGCCGAGACCAAAGGCAGAATACATTACATTTAAGAAAACAGATGTTTCAGGAAAGGTACTCCAGGGGGCAGAATTTACATTTTATGACCAGACGGGCCGTGTAATCGGTACCTCTGTCAGCGACAGTACAGGAACATTCCGCATAAGAAGGCCTGACAATGGTACATACACCTTCCGGGAAACAAAGGCGCCGGACGGATATGCATTAAATCCCGGCATATTCAGTTTTACCGTCAATGGAAGTGATGTCATAAGGGGCGCATATGAGGTTGTGGACAAGGAACTGGAATTTACGGTTACAAAGCTGGATGGAGACAGCGGTCTGCCTCTTATGGGAGCCAGGTTCAGGATCGGGAAGGGAGAAAACCGTGTCTGGGACCAGGAGCCGGAGAATACGGGCAAGGGGATAAACGGATCTGTGGCTGGAACTATAACCGAAGCCGTAACCGGAGCAGATGGTACATTTACCTGCCGTTTGGCAACACCGGGCCTGTATGTGATTCGTGAGACAGAAGCCCCTTTGGGGTATAAGAGGTCTGATAAGGTATATGAGTTTACGATGGATGCAGAGGGGAGAATACAGGGCGAAACAGTGATGCAGGGAAGCGTAACCATATATAATTGGAAGGAAAAACCGCCGGTCAGGAAAATTGGAAGTATTACTGCTGTGTATCAAGTCGGCAGCCGGTTTGGAAAAGGGACATATCATTTTGGATCCGGTCCCAGGGATACAGTAAGGACCGGAGACGACCTGCCCGTGGCAGCGGCCGCCGCAATGGCAGTTTTATGTATGGCGGGCTTCAGTATGTGTCTGTGTATGAAACAGAAGAGGGAATGGAGTAAGGGCAGGAAATGGGTGATATTTATTCTGGTTTTGATACCCGTAACAGTTTATCTGGCTTTTGATGTTCTGGCGGAGGAAACAGATAGTATATCTGTCTCAGGGAAAATAGTATATTCCTCCATGGAAAACATAGAACCTGTCCCGCAAACCGCCTGGGTACTGGCCAGGGACGAGATATCGGGAAAGGAGCGGAATGTCCTTCTGCCCCTTGTGAGTTATCATTTTTCTGATAAGCATTGGGAGGACGGATTTCGGCTGGATTTAAAGGTGAGGGATTATGATGCAGGTTTTTATGAAGTTGGCGGTGTGAGGATTGAAACACAGAAGGAGGAGATTAGGGAGAGCCTGATGGACTATGAGGCAGAAATTTTAGGACAGGCAGGCCTGGATTCAGAAGCGTATAGAATTGACCAATTTCAGTGGAATGGCGGGGTATATGAAAGTGATGGAGTGCTATGCCGGAATTTGACAGCACTTGGACGCAAAATGGTCGCGGACTGCACTGCGGTTTATGGAGGGGAGGTAAGCCGGAACGCATTTTTGAATGACAGCAAAGGGGATGAAGAGAGCGGACAGATTGGAGATTCGGGGATTGATGAGAGGTATGTTATTAAAAATAATGTACAGCCATTTTTTTCCATGGGAGTAACTGTGCCTGCAGCCGGGATTTGTTTTGTGGCATTGATTGCAGCTATGGTTCTGGCTATGATAAAGAATACCAGACCTTATGGCATGGCGGCGGTTATGTTCATGTTTTTTGCGGGCGTTGTGTTCAGCATGCATTTTCTGGTGAAGATGGGAATGGATTATGCCGATGGGCGCCGAATATATGGTATGGTGCAGGACGAGGCATATGGAAGGGGGCAGGAAGGAGAAGCTGGTGAGGGGAGAGAGGCTGGTGAGGAGAGAGAGGCTGGTGAGGAGAGAGAGGCTGGTGAGGAGAGAGAGGCTGGTGAGGAAAGAGAAGCTGGAGAGGGGAGAGAAGCTGGTGAGGAGAGAGATGTTGATGAGGGGAGAGGTGCTGGCGGAGGGAGAAATTCTGACGCAGAGAAAAAAACGGATGAGGAAAGTCCTGATGGGAAATCTCCTTTAAATGAAGAAGCCCTTGCTTCCATCAATCCGGAATACCAGTTCTGGCTGGCTGTACCTGGAACTAACATTGATTACCCGGTGGTGAGGCATGAAGATAATGAGTATTATCTGAATCATAACTTTTATCAGGAACAGCATATAACAGGCTGTGTTTTTGCCGATTCCTCGGCTGTTCCCCTGGCTGTGGACAATACGGTGCTGTACGGACATAATATGAAGGACGGAAGCATGTTTGCAGGTTTGAAACAATATGGTGAGGAAGCTTTTTTCCGGGAAAACCCTGTTATACAGATATTTTACAGGGGAAAGTGGGTGGAATGTCCTGTTTTTTCATGTCAGATCCGCCATCAGAGCGATGCCGGAGCCTACGGCACTAACTTTATGGAAGAAGAGTGGCTGCCTTATCTTGAGAAGATGGGGGCAGCGTCCCTCTATGAAACAGGAATCACTCCGGGAGGGGATGAGAAGCTTATAACGCTTTCGACCTGCTATGGCAAAGACCAATATCTGATTGTGCAGGCGCTGCTGCGCGGTATGTGACATCCGTAATAAGTATTTTTAGAGGATGTTAGCCGGTGTTTTTTCGGGTTTTATGCAGGAGAGGGATCTGTTGTAACGGAATCTCTCAGTATGGCTGACTTTTCACTTACACCAAGAAGAACCAAAAAAGTCAAATACAGAAAGTTAACGCTGACCCTTGCGCCATGTATATTGCATATAAAGCAGAAAGATAGTATAGTAATAGAAGCTTTATGCAAATACGATGACAATAGGTGGCATTAGTGAAAAAGAATATCGACTTACTAAATGGAAATATACTCACATCTCTGACTGAGCTGGCCCTTCCAATCATGGCCACGTCTCTGGTCCAGACTGCGTATAATCTGACGGATATGGCCTGGATTGGTATGGTGGGAAGCGATGCGGTGGCAGCGGTTGGTGCGGCAGCCATGTATACCTGGCTGTCCTCCGGCGTTGCAACCCTGGCCAGGATGGGAGGCCAGGTGAAGTCTGCCCATGCCTATGGAGAAGGAAACCGCAGGGAGGCGGTCCAGTACGGAAAGGGAGCCCTGCAATTGGCTTTGGTGCTGGCTGCTGTGTATGGAATCATAACAAATCTTTTTGCAGGGCCTCTGATAGACTTTTTCCATCTTAATTCAAACCTGGTGGTGGAAGATGCAATTGTGTATCTGAGAATCGCATGCGGCCTTATTCTCTTTGCATTTATTGGACAGACACTGACGGGTCTTTATACGGCTTCCGGCAACAGCAGAACTCCTTTTGTGGCCAACTGTATCGGCATGGGAGCCAATATTGTGTTGGACCCGCTGCTTATCTTCGGCCTGGGGCCAATTCCCGGCATGGGAGTGGCCGGTGCAGCCATTGCAACGGTGACAGCCCAGTTCATCGTGGCTCTGGTCCTGGTTATTTCTATGAGAAGGGACCCTGTACTGGCATCCCAGATGCGGGTTTGGATTCCCACTCCTTTATCTAATATTAAAACCATGGTAAGGATTGGATTTCCGGCAGCAATTCAGAGTATGCTGTACTGCGGAATCTCTATGGTCCTTACCAGGTTCGTCACTGCATGGGGGGATACGGCGGTTGCAGTCCAGAGAGTAGGCGGCCAGATTGAATCCATATCCTGGATGACGGCAGATGGTTTTGGGACAGCTATCAATGCATTTGTCGGGCAGAACTATGGCGCGGGAAACCTGAAGCGGGTAAAGAAAGGTTACATGACAGCATCTGCCATCATGTTTATATGGGGCATTTTTACCACCTGCCTTCTCATATTTGGAGCGGCGCCCATATTCAGCCTGTTTATTCATGAGGCAGAGGTCATACCGGCCGGAGCTGATTATCTTCGGATTATTGGTTTTTCGGAAATGTTCATGTGCGTGGAGCTGATGACCGTAGGCGCCCTGTCCGGCATGGGAAAGACGATGGAGGCATCTGTCATAACCATTATCCTCACAGCTTCGCGCATTCCGCTTGCCGTGATTCTGGGAGGAACAGCCATGGGACTGAACGGCATTTGGTGGGCACTGACTATTTCAAGTATTGTAAAAGGAATCATTTTCTTTGTGTATTATCTTCATATCATGAAGAGGATGAAGGCATAGGCGCCGGTTGGGGTAAAGTTCAGGACCAAAGTTTAGGGGGCAAAAATCAAAAAAATATGCTTGTAAAATGTCGGATTTTGTGAGAGAATAGAACCAAGTATGATGTGATAAATTTAACGAATGGGCACTGTACTTGATCAAATTCATTTTTGAAAGGAGTTTTAACACATGATTTATTCACATGAAGTAGAAGAGATGTGCACAGTTGCACAGGGCGTTCATCATGGCGCTGCTCCAATTCCGGAAGAAGCAAAATGGGTAAAATCAAAAGAAGTCAAAGACATTTCCGGCCTGACCCACGGCGTAGGCTGGTGTGCTCCTCAGCAGGGTGCCTGCAAGCTGACACTGAATGTAAAGGAAGGAATCATCCAGGAAGCCCTGGTTGAGACCATCGGATGTTCAGGTATGACACACTCCGCCGCTATGGCAGCAGAGATTCTGCCGGGACGTACTGTGTTAGAAGCTTTAAATACAGACTTGGTATGTGACGCTATCAATACAGCTATGAGAGAACTGTTCCTTCAGATTGTATACGGAAGAACACAGAGTGCATTCTCTGAGGATGGACTTCCTGTAGGAGCTGGTCTGGAAGATTTAGGAAAGGGCCTCCGTTCCCAGGTTGGAACCATGTATGGAACCCTGAAGAAAGGTCCCCGCTATTTGGAGATGGCTGAGGGTTATGTAACCGGTATTGCACTGGATGCAGACGATCAGATCATTGGTTATCAGTTCGTAAGCCTTGGCAAGATGACTGATTTCATCAAGAAGGGCGACGATCCTAACACAGCATGGGAGAAGGCACAGGGCCAGTACGGCCGCGTTGCTGACGCTGTTAAGATTATCGATCCACGTAAAGAATGATGAAGACCGAATAGGAGGAATAAGAAGATGGCATTATTTGAATCATATGAGAGAAGAATTGACAAAATCAATTCTGTATTAAACAGCTATGGCATTGCTTCCATTGAAGAAGCTGAGAAGATTACGAAAGATGCAGGCCTGGACGTATATGATCAGGTTAAGAAAATCCAGCCAATCTGCTTTGAGAACGCTTGCTGGGCATACATAGTAGGTGCTGCTATTGCTATTAAGAAGGACTGCAGAAGGGCTGCAGACGCGGCAGCAGCTATCGGCGAGGGCCTTCAGTCATTCTGTATTCCAGGTTCTGTTGCTGACCAGCGTAAGGTTGGTTTAGGACACGGCAACCTGGGCAAGATGCTTCTGGAAGAAGAGACCGACTGCTTCTGCTTCCTGGCAGGCCATGAGTCCTTTGCTGCTGCTGAGGGCGCTATCGGTATCGCTGAGAAGGCAAACAAGGTTCGTCAGAAACCACTGCGTGTTATCCTGAACGGTTTAGGAAAGGACGCTGCACAGATTATCTCCAGAATCAATGGATTTACCTATGTAGAGACAGAGATGGATTACTATACAGGCGAGGTTAAGGAGCTGTGGAGAAAGTCTTACTCCGAGGGACTTCGCGCAAAGGTTAACTGCTACGGCGCTAACGACGTAACAGAAGGCGTTGCTATCATGTGGAAGGAAGGCGTGGATGTTTCCATTACCGGTAACTCCACCAACCCAACCAGATTCCAGCACCCGGTTGCAGGAACCTATAAGAAGGAATGCGTAGAGAAGGGCAAAAAGTATTTCTCCGTGGCATCCGGCGGCGGTACAGGCCGTACCCTGCATCCTGACAACATGGCAGCCGGTCCTGCTTCCTACGGTATGACTGACACAATGGGACGTATGCATTCAGATGCTCAGTTCGCCGGTTCCTCTTCCGTGCCTGCACACGTAGAGATGATGGGTCTTATCGGTGCCGGCAATAACCCAATGGTTGGTATGACGGTGGCGATTGCGGTTAGTATTGAGGAAGCCTCTAAAGCTGGGAAATTCTAATATAACGCTTACGGAATAAGGCTTTTTGAAGATATAGGAAATACTTGGTGGTTGGGATAACCTAGGCTAGCTGTTGCTATTTATTCCGGTCTAGCTATTTGCAGATAAAGTGGCCAACGATACCTGCCAAGACTGAGATAAGGAAAGCTATTATGTTGTCCATGTGAGTACCTCCTTCCTGCTGGAAAGAGTCAACAGCATATTGACATTTTTAATTATATGGCGTAATATAATCACAGCAGAGAAAAGCGAATGTGTTCCAATGATGCACAGACGAACCCTCAGGGAGTTGCAGCTTCCTGGGGGTTCTGTTTTTGAAGAGGAGTAACTTAGGCTGGTTGTTGGTTATTTATCTCTGTCCAGCTGTTTGCAGATACAGCGGCTAACGATACCTGCCGTTAGAAATGAGGAAATTATGTGTGAATACGGTGAGGACCACAGAGAAATATATAAAATAGATTTTAAGGAAAAGTTGAAAGAAGAAATTATCAAGTGCCTAAAAAAAGCTGGAAATGAGTTATATTTAGTGGATAGCAGTCTGATTAGTGATAAGACATACTTAGATGTCCATGCCCATGAACGCAGTATTTGTTTTAGATTTGGTACATACTTAAATAAATATATAGAATCAAACAGCTTTCTAAAAAAATATGATTTAGATGCGGAATATAATCGGGATATTGATATGATTAAGCGGCTGCCGGGCTGGCCTAATGGCTGTTATCCGGATTTGATTTTACATAAACGGGGAAATAACGAAAATAATATTTTGATTATTGAATGTAAAGGTTGGTGGTCAAGTGAAGAGGCTATTCAGAATGATAGAGAAAAGATAATGCAATTTTTACACTCAGAAAGATATCAATATTTGTTTGGTCTCCAAATCATATTTTGCAGGGAAGGTATGGAGTTAAAATGGATTTAACAGGTTCTACGGAAAATGATTTACAAAACAGAGAACAGCAATAAAAATGAATGAGAGGGATAATCCGTCTATGAAATATTATTTAGCGCCCATGGAAGGCCTTACCGGCTATATATACCGCAATGCATACCATGCCTGCTATCATGCCATGGACAAGTACTTCACCCCATTCCTGTCTCCAAAGGCCAACAGCAAACTAAGCTTCAGGGAGTTAAACGACATCCTGCCGGAACACAACCAGGGTATGTACGTTGTCCCGCAGATACTCACAAATCAGGCAGGGGATTTTATACGGACAGCAAAGGAATTACAGGAGTACGGATATTCTGAGATAAACCTGAATCTGGGCTGTCCATCAGGCACCGTGGTATCCAAACACAAGGGGGCCGGTTTCCTGGGGCGGCCGGACAGCCTGGACCGGTTTCTGGACGAGGTGTGCGGGAAGATGGATGAGATGGGCATGGAGGTGTCTGTGAAAACCAGGCTGGGGCTGATATCGCCGGATGAATTCACGGGACTTTTAGAAATTTATAACCGGTATCCGCTGAAGGAATTAATCCTTCATCCCAGAGTCCGCACGGATTATTATAAGAATACCCCAAATATGCCGGCATTTCGCGGCGGGTTTGACGGCAGCCGGTCACCGGTGTGCTATAATGGGGATATATTTACTATATCTGACTATGAGACATTATGCGGAGATTATCCGGAATTGGATAGAGTAATGCTGGGCCGCGGGATCATATCCAATCCCGGACTGCTGGACAGGATTGCGGCAGGGAGGAATTCCGGTGGTCCGGGAACTGACAAAGAAACCTTAAAGCGATTCCACCAGATGATATACGAGGGCTACCGCCAAATCATGTCCGGAGACAGAAACGTCCTGTTTAAAATGAAGGAATTGTGGGCTTGTATGATTCAAATCTTTTCTGACAATGGAAAATATATTAAGAGAATAAAGAAATCCCAGAGACTGGAAGAGTACGAGACAGCGGCAGCTGCTGTATTCCGGGACCTGGATATCCTGGAGGGTGCCGGATTCCGCACGTATTAATGGCGGTATCCGGTACTTTCTGCTTTTAATTTGTTCTGCCGTATTTCCTGAATGTTTATCCCGGATGTTTTTGTGAAAACTGCGGGGATGATATTTTCCTGCCATTGTGCTATACTTTTAGATAATCCGCTTTTTCAATGACACCACATCCGATTTTGGTCCCGGAGTTTCCGGAGGGCTGGGATGTAAAGTCGTCGGCATGACTGTGAATGACGATGGACCTGCCGATAATGTCATCTGTGGAGAAGCGCTTGTCATAGAAGGAAAGCCAGGCATAACCTTCGTTTCCAAGAAGGGGAAGCAGGTCGCCTGCGTGGTCCGGATGAGGTTCGCCGGACGGATTGTAGTGGTCCCCTGTTTTGGTGAAGTCATCAGAGCAATCACCGTTCTGGTGGATGTGCATGGCATAAAAGTCTGTGGAGCCGGGTTCCTGTTTGTTGGGCAGATTGAAGATTTCGGCTTCCACCAGCACACCACTGTAAGGAGTCTGGTAGAATTTTACCAGGCCGCTTAAGTTAGGCGCGGCATCCCCGCCTCTGACCCAGGCAATGGCGGCAGGGGCCCGAAAGCGCAGCAAATCAGCAAAGATGTCAGCAGGAGTGACGGATTGGTTGGCCATAATGGTCTCCTGTAAAAATGATTTCTTTATAGCATATGCGCATAAAAAAATAAGTTTACCTGAATCGGTAAACTTATCTTTCATTTGGAGGGGACCGGCAGAAGGGGAGCTGCCGGTCATAGGTATGAAAAAGTGTTTTCCTGTATAGTAAAAGGTCTATCGCCTTACAAGTATTACTATACAGGGAAAATGTGGCCAAAGTTTGAGCACACGCTAAAGAATCAATAAAGAAACTAAAGGGAAAATAAATAATTTATAAAAGCAGGAGACAGATTATGGTAAGACGATTCGGCAGGAGGCAGGCAGACATGAAGGGAGCGGAGAAACCGGGTATGGAGAAACCGGGTATGGAGAAACCTGGTATGAAGAAACCCGGTATGAAGAAATCTGGTATGATGGAACCCGGTATGAAACAACCGGGCATAAAGCACTCAAATATAGGCCGGTCAATGATACGGCTGCTGGCAGCGGCATCCGCCGCAGCCTTTTTATTAACCACTCCTGTGTATGCGGGAGCCTGGTCCCAGGCGGACGGATCATGGAGATACCAGAAAGACGACGGTTCCTATGCCAGGGGATGGATGCAGAGTACGGATGGAAAATGGTATTATTTTGACGCAAACGGCAGGATGCTGACGGACACAGTCACGCCGGACGGGTACCAGGTGGGACCGGACGGAGCGTGGACAGTTGGAGGATGGGAAGCATCCTATGATGCCAATTACCCTCTGAAGGACTACCTGGACCAGGCCGGGCTTCAATATGTGGACGTTATCATGGGATGGAATGCAAAGGGTGAACCTGTGATGGAAAGGCGCCTGCGCCAGGATTATAATTATGGGCTGTACAATTATTTTGGGCTTTCCGATGATTTGTGCAAGGCATTGTACGGGGAAAGCGACCAGATAGGAACAGGGGAAATGGCTGTGGACGGCGACAGCCTTCTGGTGCTGGGCCAGGTGGCCCTGTATCAGGAAAATGTGGGAAGCGATATCTATAAACAGCGGCGCAATGCCCTGGCCCTGGTGATCCGGGATTATCTGAACAGCTACCGGTGGAGAGATGTCAGTGAACTGGAACGGGCAAAGCATGCGGCTCTTTACATTGCCTCGGGCTGCACCTATGATACAGGATTGTATAACCGGTTTGTGAACGGGGAGGACACTTCCGGAGATCTGTCCTTCACAGCCTACGGCTGCCTGGTGAATCATAAGGCTGTCTGCGAAGGCATTTCCGTGGCATACCAGATGCTTGCCAGGTCCATGGGCCTTAACTGCTTCTGTGCGCCGGACGATAATGATAAGGACCACATGTTTGTTTACGTGGAAGCAGGAGGCAGCTGGTATAAGGTGGACTTGTCCGTGACAGGGCTGATGCCCCAGACGATGGTGGACCAGTGTTTTAAGACCACGGCAAACCAGGATGTGGAGCGCATTTTTGCCGCTTATTATAATAAGGCCAATCCATATATTGCCCATGTGGATTATGGAAACCTGGCTCCCGGAAATGTGTATGACTTAAGCGCCGGCGGACAGCTCCGGAAATATCCGTAGCCCCAAGGCAAGGCTTAACAGCATGACGGAGAGAGAATTTTTAAAAATGATTCCGGCGGTACCGGAAAAGAAAGGACTTAGAATAATAGGATGTATGATAATCTGACAGCCAATGACATAAAGAAAATGCAGGAAGAAATAGAATACCGCAAATTAGTGGTCCGCAGGGAAGCCCTGGAGGCAGTGAAGGAAGCCAGGGCCCATGGGGATTTAAGTGAGAATTTTGAATATAAGGCAGCCAAGCAGGATAAGAACAGGAATGAGAGCAGGATTCGCTATCTGGAGAAAATGATAAAAACCGCCAGAATTATATCCGATAATTCCAGGGAAGGCGAAGTGGGCCTGGGAGATACAGTGGAGGTCTATATTCCTGATGATGATGAGACGGAACGTTATAAACTTGTAACTACTGTCAGAGGTAATTCCCTTCAGGGATTAATCAGTATTGATTCGCCCCTGGGCAAGGCCATAAGAGGCCGCAAGATGGGGGATAAGGTTTATGTGAAGGTAGACGATCATTTTGGATATGATGTGGAGATTCGCTCCATTGATAAGACCACGGAGGATGATGAAGATAAGCTGCGCAGTTATTAACAGAATATCATTATCGATCCATTCTTTATAGATTCAGGCCCGGCAGAAGGTTGAAAAGATTCAGAAGGTCTTGCCGGGCCTTTTGGGCGGTAAGTGTATTTATATAAAATGAGTGTCAGAAGGAGTACCATATGGCGGCAGTTAACATGACAGAAGGCAGCATTACGAAACATCTGGTGGACTATTCCATTCCCCTGATTCTGGGAAATATGTTCCAGCTCACCTACAATGCAGTGGACTCCATCATCGCCGGCAGATTCATAGGAAAGGAAGCGCTGGCAGCGGAAGGTACGGCCAGTCCGGTGATGAATATTGTCATACTCGGCATATCGGGTATCTGTATGGGTGCGTCTGTGCTGATGAGTGAGTTCTATGGAGCAGGACAGAAAGAAAAGCTAAAACGGGAAATGTCTACAACAGTCATATTCGGCTGCTATTTTTCGGTGATAATAGCCATACTTGGAGGATTTTTCTCAGAATCTCTGCTGGGAGCACTGGGAGTGCCGGATGAGATACTGGGCAAGGCGGCTTCTTACCTGTCTGTTATTTTTCTTGGAGCGCCGTTTACTTACTTTTATAACGCGGTATCGGCTGCCCTTAAAAGTGTGGGTGATTCCAAAACACCACTTAAGTTTTTAGCTTTTTCTTCTATATTAAACGCGGTTTTGGATCTGATTTTTATTGGGGGGCTGGGATTTGGCATTGTATGCTCTGCTGTTACCACGGTAGTGGCGGAGGCGGCCTCAGCTGTTCTCTGCATAATATATGTATACAGAAAAATTCCTATGCTGCAGTTGAGACGGGGAGAGTTCACCATGGACAGGCAGCTTCTCAGGCAGACACTGCGTTACGGCAGTATTACAGCCTTGCAGCAATCCTGCCAGCCCATCGGAAAGCTGTTGATTCAGGGTGCTGTCAATCCGCTGGGCGTGGATATGATTGCGGCCTTCAACGCGGTCAATCGTATTGATGACTATGCCTTTACCCCTGAGCAGAGCATTTCACATGGAATTACCACATTTGTGGCGCAGAACAGAGGGGCGGGCAGGAAGGAACGCATCAGGAAGGGATTCAGGAGAGGCCTTATGCTGGAAGCATGTTACTGGGTGTTTATCTGCATAACCATCACATTATTCAGAAGGCCGCTTATGGGGCTGTTTGTAACGGCGGGAAATGAAGGAATTGTGGCATTGGGCAGTAGTTATCTGGGACTGATGGCGTTATTTTATGTGTTTCCAGCATTTACCAATGGGATTCAGGGATTTTTCAGGGGAATGGGAAACATGAGCGTGACACTGTTGGGAACCTTTGTCCAGACCAGCCTGCGAGTGGTATTTGTATACCTGCTGACACCCGGAATCGGACTTTTGGGGGTTGCATATGCCTGTGCCATAGGCTGGAGTGTCATGCTTTTGGTGGAGGTTCCTTACTATTTTTGGTTTATGAAGGATAAATAATGGAAAAATAAAAGAATCTGTAGTAAAATGTGTTATATATTAAATAACGCTTTGCCACAAGGGGGATACAAATGAAGGAGGAAGGTACATATTATCCGGCCAGAGACAGGGAAGGCCTGACCGTTTTTATGATGGGAAGCATCATGCTGGAATATAACAGAAAGCCCCTGCAGATTCCCGGAGGGCCTTCGGGAAAGGTACTGCAGCTGGTTCTTATATTGCTTTATTCGGGTGAGGAGGGCGTACACAGGGAGGAGCTTCTGGATATGCTTTACGGAAATGGTGAATGCTCCAATCCTTCGGGGAGTTTACGGGCTACGGTATTCCGGCTCCGCAAACTTTTGGAGGGTAGTGAGCTGCCGCCACGGGAATATATCCGCACAGACGGAGGAATCTACAGATGGGATGGCGGGGAACTGCCGGTGTACATTGATGCCAGGGATTTTGAGAATACGGCAAAGGTGGCCCTGCGCAACCATGATGAGGCACTCTTGAAACGGGCCTGTAGTCTGTATCAGGGGGAATTTCTGGCCCAGCTTGCAGGTGAGAAATGGGTATCAGTGGTGGGAGTCCGCTATCAGGAGCTTTATTTCAGCTGTCTGCGGGTTGCCAGCAGTCTCATGAAGAAAAACCGGGAATACAACGGACTTCTGGAGATATGTAATTATGCCTGCGAGCTGTATCCATATGAGGAATGCCAGATTATGAAAATTGACTGTCTCATTGCCATGAAGCGGTTCAAGGAGGCCATGCAGGTATACGATACAGCTGTTTCACAGTATTTTGAGGAACAGGGACTGCCTCCTTCCGAGAAGATGCTGGAACGGTTCCGTATCATGAGCGGACAGATTCGTTATACATCCGATACGCTAAAGGATATAAGAGACAGTCTTCATGAGAGGGACAGGATTAACGGGCCTTATTACTGTGCGTACCCGGCCTTTATCGACTGTTACCGGCTTTTGGCCCGTATGGCGGAGCGGGTGGATTTTTCCAGTGTACTGCTGTGCTGTACTTTGCTGGATTCTAAGGGGAAGCCTCTGGATACAGGCGGAGAGCTTTTAAAAACCGCGTCAGAGAAGCTCCACGATGCCATCGGAAAGTCCCTCAGGAAAGGGGATTTATTTACCTGTTATAATCCCAGCCAATATCTGGTTATGCTAAACGGCACGTCCAATGAGTATTGCCTGCGGATTTATGAGCGGATTGACAGGAACCTGCATCTTTGGGATGGGGGCAGGAAGGTGAAGCTTAATTACCAGGTAATGCCGGAGAGCCTGATATAGAGGAATGAGGAGAGGTCTATAAGAGCAGCATATTATAGAACGTTTGAAGAGAAGTTTGCAATAGAATAGATTAGCTGGTATTAAATATGCCGTCGCAGAAGTGAATCTGCGGCGGCTTTGTTTATGATACGGAAGGCATATGGTATCTGTATATCTGAACCATATAATCAATCCGCTAGGCATGTATATTGGGCATGGCCCCGTAACGTCCTTCCAGATACTGCTTTCCATAGGCTTCATCATTACGCGGGATGAGGCCGTTTTCTTTTTTGTAACTGGAGAGAGGGTACAATTCCGTATCCTGCCCCTCCTGGCGGCAGCAAAGCCAGATTTCATCCCGGCGCATCTGTGTTGGCTGAAGAATGGCAGTATTGTGGGCGGTGAATAGCAACTGCGCATTATGAGGATTTTTCTCACAACTGGCATAGAGAGCAATCAGATAACGGAGCGCGTGAGGGTGCAGAATACAGTCCAGGTCATCTGCCATCATCAGGCTGCCGTCATCCAGGCTGGCCAGAACTGAGGGCAGCAGTGAGAGCAGTTTTTTAGTGCCCATGGATTCCTCTTCCCATGGAAGTTCATAGGTACAGCCTTCATAAGGACTGTGAACCAGGAATGCAGCAGGAGATTTGTGGTCAGAGTCCGGTATGATGCTGTAATCTGCTATATCAAGTCCCAAATCCTGCAGAATACCGCACAGCCTCCGGCGTGTATCGGCATCGGAAGGCAGTTCTCTGGGACTGCTGCCCTGTATTCTGCTGAACCAGGAATAGGCGGCTTTGGCGTGCATGGAGTCCGTATAGGCATTGAGCCATGACAGCAAAGTTACTGATGGCGGTACGGCCTTAAGGGGGAAGGAGATGAGTTCACGCCCGGGATGGATGACGGATTCCTTCCTATTAAAAAGAATACCCGTATCACTTCCGCCCAGACTTCCATAGAACAGATTCTCCTCAGCAATGTTTCCCTTTAAGAACTGGAGCTGATAGCGGAACAGAAATCCCTGGCTGCGGAATAACACGTCAAACTGGGTGGGGATGTCTTTGCAGTCTGATGAAAACAGACAATGGACATCTTTAATTCTGGTTGGTACGGTTACAGATGCTGTGACCAGGGATGAGAGACAGGATAAAGCGTTGAGGACCGTGGACTTGCCTCCGTTGTTGGGACCATAGATTCCGATAAGGGGAAGGATGCATTCTCCGTCAGCCGGGTCCTTCAGAAGCGTGTTTTTATGTTCATTAATGGAGGCAGGTAGGAAATCCAACAAAACTTCCTCCTTGAATACTTTGAAATTTTTAAAACTGAACTGGATTAGCATGATAGCACCTCAATTTGTGAGAAAAAAACTCAAAAATATGTGTCATTTGTATCTAAAACCATTTTACCATAACATTGGTGATATTACAATTAGAAATGAGGTTTTTTCTCATTAATTGAGATTGCCCTCAACGTTTTGCAATTGGAAAAGTATGGATATAAGTGGATGGAAAAGTTATAAAAAACAGATAGAATTTCAATGATATAAATAAAAAGTAACGAAAAAACAGGGGTAAATAACGCTTTGTATAACGCCCTCTTTGCTATGATTATAGCGAGGGAATCTATAATTACATAATTAATTTAAGAAAAATTTTAAACTTTCTTAAATTGTAACCAGATTGTAACTGCGATTTGCTATACTAGTTTCAGACAGTTGGATTTATCTGGAATCATGTAGAAAGAAAAAGTATGAGAGGAGTGTAAGTATGGAAGGACGAAAAAGGTCTGGCATGTTAAAGAAATCAGTTTATAACATGCGGAAACGTCTGGTGGCCTTCGCGTTAGCGGCAGCCATGGTATGCACCAATGTAGGTGCGGACCTGAACGCAGCTTATGCGGCTACATCGTCGTCAGAGTCTGTCACATTCGAAATGACTGGTTCCCAATTGGTGACAGCGATCGAAGAAGCAATCGAAAACGGCAATGTAATATCACCGGGCGATCTCGACTTTACCAATGGAGACATTGCTAAATTTGAGAGTTTGTTCTACGGAGAGGGGAAAGTATTAGAAGTATTCCCTGACCCGGACGGCGGCAGTATGGATGCTGAACTGAGAGTATTCGTACGTTTGCCGGAAGATGCCGATGACATGTATATGGTGACCGGCGATGAGGAGATTATCTTCTTATATGTGAATAACGGGGAAGATACGGTTAGCTTTTCTACCACGATTTACGATGATGAGGGTGGAAAGCTGAAGTCAACAAAAGCTATCAGAGTTAAAAGCTTTGAGGATGCTTTTGGTGAAGAAGAAATCAATTATATCTCCAAGCCAACGGAAACCACCGCTCCAGCGGAAGACAATGGACCGGCAATGGAGGAGTCTACAGCTCCCACAGAATCTGAAACGGCTGCACCAGAAGAAGGAACTACAGCAGCACCGGATGAAGGAACCACTGTAGCGCCAGAGGAAGGAACTACAGCAGCACCGGATGAAGGAACCACTGTAGTGCCGGAAGAGACTCCGACCGCAGCAGAGGAGAGCAGTTCAGAGGCTCCTTCAGAAAGCGAAACAGAATCTGCAACAGAAGCTGAGCAGACTGAGCCTGAAACGACAGAAGCACCGGAAACCACTGAGGAAAAAGCTCAGGAACCGGAAAACCCTGAAGCTGAGGTGGCTGAGCCTGAGAACACAACCGGAGAACCAGTTGCTTCCATTACTCGTCATTATGCACCCATCGTAGCTGATAACGAGGAAGACGCAGTACCGGAACAGCCAAAGGCAGATGCAGCAGAAGAACATGTTGAGGAACCCAAGGAAACAACTGAAGCTGAAGTAGAAACAGAAGAAAAAGAGCCTGAAACAACTGAGAAGGCTACAGAGGTTACAGAACCCACAGAGGTTACAGATTCTGCGGAATCAACCGATGCTACCGAAGAAACGTCTGCTGCAGTTCCGGATGCAACAACAGAGGCAGGCGGCGAAGATGTAAATCCCGGTGAAAGTACACCTGCTGAAGAAACCACAACAGCTCCGGAAGAGGTTGATGAGACCACGATGGCAGTTGAGACACCTGCGGTAACAGAGCCGGTTCAGACGGGTACTCCATCTGAGGTGACTAAGCCTGAGGAAGTGAAACCGGAAGAAAATGTTAGTAAGGCTGAAACAAATGATATAGTTGGTATGGGGTATTGCAGTACGGCGAAAGCTTATGTTACCAGATTAAAAGAACTTAAGGTCTTGAAGGGACAGATTGAGCTTTCAGCTACCGTAGATGGTGCTGAGAATGTTAATGTAACATTGACAGCAAATCCTGGTGTGGTACCACAGGGAAGTTATATCGAGGCGACAGCGATTAGTGATGACAGCGAGCTTGAGTTGATGAAGCAAGCTGCTAATGAAAAGCTGAACAGACAGAATTTGGCAGCGGTAGATATATTCGCGGCGGACGTTAAACTTTTCGATACTGATGGAAATGAGATACAGCCTAATGGCAGCGTTAAGGTTACGTTTGAGGGAACTGAGATAGACAGCAGCGAGTCAGTTGTATATCATATGGACGACGAAAACAGTGGAATAAGCACTCTAAGTCTGGATACGGCTGAGCCTAATCCATATACGGCGGAAACAGTAACAAACATAGATGCTGGTGACGATGAGGCTGTATTTGTTACAAATCATTTTTCTATATACGCGGAGATTGAGACTGAGGAAAGATATTATTATGAAGTTAATTTCTGGTATGCGGAAGATGGTCAGAACGATGTACTGATTTCAGGACCACAATATGTGGAAGAAGGGTATGACGCAATATTGCCTGCTGCACCGGAAGTTGAAGGGTATGTTTTTGTCGGCTGGAATCCCAGTCCTCAGAACATTTTAGCGGATTCCAATATATATGCCCAGTATTCTAAGACGGCTGATTTAATTCGACTTACAGTAAACTATATATATTCCGATGGAACCGCGGCAGCCCAGCCATGGGTGGCAGAAGTCCAGGCGGGTGTTAAATGTAATTATGATATTACATCGCCCGAGATAGCAGGTTTTATAGCGGATCAAACTGAGGTTAGCTTTAAGGATGTATATAGCGAAGATCAAACAGTTACCGTTACTTATAAAGGTGGAGAGGCCAACTATCAGGTTAAACACTATCTGTTGAACCCGGATGGAAGCCAGCCAACTGTACCGGTAGATACTGAAACTCTGGCAGGAGAGGTTGGGTTAAATACCCAGGCTGTTGCGAAAGAGTATGAAGGCTTTACGCCAAAGCCTATTGCCCAGGTTGCAATTGGCACAGATGGCATGACTGTTGTGGAAGTTCTTTATGAGCGTAATCTATACACGTTGACTTGGGATACGGGAGAGGGCGGAAGTTATATTGCTCCGACGGAAGTTGTATATGGCGCAACCGTTGATAAGCCAGTAGCAGAACCTACCAGGTTGGGGTATGAATTCCTTGGTTGGGAAAATATACCTGCAACAATGCCGGCGCAGGACACTGTGGTTATAGCAAAGTGGAAGGGTGCTACCAGGGCAGACTATAAAGTTGTATATTGGAAAGAGACACTTACTGTTGGTGAATATGCTGTAGCAGATGTTACTTATGGTAAAAACGGTACAGTAGGGAATAATATTCCGACTCAGAACAAAACGTATGAGGGGTTTGCTCTTAACGACCAAAAATCTGCAGGTAGTGTAAAGATTACTGCGGATGGACTGGCAGTAAAGAATGTATATTATGATAGAGGGCAATATACAATTAAGTTTTATAGGTATGAGAAGAAAAAATGGAATGAAGATACATCTTTAAGAATAACAGCACGTTATGGTGTGGATGTATCAAAGGAATGGGAAAAGGCTTGTGCGAAGGACGGCTGGGGACCAGATAAAAATAGTAGTGTTCAATACACATTAATAGCAAATATGCCAGCGAAAAATTTGGATATGTATAGGAAAGACGCTGGTAGTGGTAAAAATATCTATTATTATGTTGAGGGGTTAACGCAAGGTCAACAGTTAACATATGCTACCTTTGATGCATCAAGTAATGTTCATCTGACCGAGGAAGATCAGATGCCAATAACCGGATTTACTTTTGATTCTTGGCACCAGTATTCCGACTACCGGGAATATAACTTGTGGTTATATTATACGCGTAATTCTTATGAGTTATTTTTCGAAAATTGCGCAACAATGAACCCAAAAAAAATTAAGTTTGAAGCTCCTTTATCAACTGGTAAACCTAATAGAGAGCCCGGTCGGCCAGCCAATATAGATAACGACTATACATTTGCAGGCTGGTATCTTGACCCGGGATTTACTACAAAGGTAGACTGGAATTCAAAAATGCCTGCGGAAGGCGTTACAATCTATGCCAAGTGGGAGATTCCTAAATATGATGTGAGTTTTGAAACAAATGGTGGCGACTCTATTGACAATATTACAGTAACAAAGGGAGATGTCTTATCTGACCTTCCAATACCAGAAAAAGCTGATGATGAATTCCTGGGATGGTACACAGATGAGGCGTTGACCCAAAAATATATTTATGAATCTAAGATTGTAAAGGATACTGTATTATACGCAAGATGGAAGAGTTCTGATTTAGTTGATTATTTAGTAAAGTATGTTGCTATTGTAGATAATCAAGAGATAGAAATTGCAGATTCTAAAATTGGAACTGCTGAATTAGGCACAACCGTTAGTGAAGTGGCAAAGACGGTTGGAAATTATTACCCAAAAGCAACGGTACTGAGTGTAAAAATTACTGGGCGCAATCAAGAAATTGTCTTTGAATATACCCCAGTCGAAAAATGGACTTATACTGTAAACTATTTGTTGGAGGGAACACAAGATGCAGTGCCGGGAAGCAGTTCTTTACAAGATGAAACAAGTGACCATGAATTAGCGGTTAACTTTAAATCTTTTGAAGGATACACCTTAGTATCTGATCCTGTTGTTAGTGTAACAAAAGATAAGCCTGATGCAGTATTCTTTTACCGGGAGAAGAAAGCTATATACCATACACAACATTGGTTTGAAAGAGTGAGCTATATTGATGGAAACGATCGATTTGGCTTACATGATATCACAACGACCACAAGTGTTGAATCGGGTATACCAGTTTCGGCTCAAGCTTTGGAACCTGTGCCGGAAGGTTTTACACTAGATACGAGTATTGCGGGAACAATCGCAAGTGGAACAACGGATATTCAAAATATACTGACTATGAAGTTGTTCTATGTGAGAAGTAGCTACGATGTAAAATATGTAATTGATGAGCCACTGCCTGAAGGAGTTATTGTTCCTACTGGTGGAAGTTATAAGTATAAGGAAACAGTAACACTTGAACCTACGCCTAGCGTTCCAGGATATACCTTTATTGGTTGGGAGACTGAAGATGTAACATTATCTACTGGTAAATTTATGATGCCTACTCATGATGTTACATTAAAAGGACGGTTTGTAGAGAACGCGGCAGTGGAGATAAGATACGTGCCGGATAACGCAGAGCACGGAAGCACAACGAACAGCCCGGATATGGTGAGCCCGGTAAGCGGAACACCGAAAGGCTCCATAGCGACAGCAGAGACCGGATACGCCTTCAAGAACTGGACGAAGGACG
>NZ_JAJCHK010000036.1:0-58738 GCF_020554465.1 Enterocloster sp. 210928-DFI.2.20 | reverse complement strand
GTTATCTTTAACCTTCATTACTTGGTTTTGTTCTGAATTTTCTCAAATCCAAAGGTCTAAACCAGACCTTTTGTTTTTAGAATTTTCAGGGTTTGTGTATTATTCAGTCTTCAATTTTAAAGGTACGATGGAAGCATTGCTTCCGACCGCAGAAGGAGGGATTTGAACCCTCGCGCCGCTACTAACGACCTACTCCCTTTCCAGGGGAGCCCCTTCAACCTCTTGGGTACTTCTGCTTGGTTGAATCTTGTTTCATATTCAATTTATATTCGCAGGCAAATCACCAAAACTCGTCTGCAGCGGAGAGGGTGGGATTCGAACCCACGCGCCCTTGCGGACAAACGGTTTTCAAGACCGCCTCGTTATGACCACTTCGATACCTCTCCGAACGCGCTTTTCCATTTTACAGAAGTTTCGACGTTTTGTCAAGTACTTTTTTTATTTTTTCAAAACTTTATTTTTCTAAGTTTTGTGTTTTGCTGCTGTTCTCAGCGGCAACTCGATTAGTCTATCATGTAATTCGACAGATGTCAACATTTTTTTTAACTTTTTTTCTGCAGGTTGAATTTTCCAAAATTAGGAAGATTCAACCTGCGTTACCAACTGTTATTCATTCCAATTCCTGGTAAACCTCTTACAGGTCCTTATCCACGGCCCAGCGGTCCAGCTGCTTCAGGAATCTTCTATCCTCTGAAACTACCTTGACTGGTTTTTTGTAATCTATAGCCATCAGTCCCAATACGGATTTTCCGTCTGCAATCTGATTATCCATTGTATGTACTCCAATATCCAATGGAGAAGCACAGGCCAGATGCATAAAATCTCTTAAATCATTGGATGTGTACAGCATAATTTCACGTACCATATTGATACCTCCTTATTCGGGCATAGTATAACATTTTAGGATAAAATATACAATATCCAATCATGATTTTATATAATTCCATTGAGTCAGAGCAGTACGCAGCTCATCCTTTTCTGCTGCCGCCTTTTCAAATGGCTGTCCGCTCATCACAATCTCAATCGCCTGGCGCATTGCCCGAGCCCCTGCTGCTGCACCGCCTGGATGTCCCTGAACGGCTCCCCCTGCTGCCAGAACCACATCTTTTCCCACTTCCCGGATATACTTTTCCACCATCCCCGGATGGACTCCCCCTCCTATGGACGGCATAGAGGGCTTAATGTCATAGAAAGGAAGCGTGAGCTGGGCTACTGTCTGCATATACTTTTGATGGAGAAGCGGATAGCCGCCATAGGGTGTATTAATCATTACAATATCAGCTCCAGCAAGCCGTGCAAGCTTTCCCACAGCAAGGGGAGAGGCCATTCCATTCATGGCTCCTTCAAAACACATTCCAGTACCTGCCGAATGTCCCAGGATAGGAAGAACCGTATGCTCCGCCACATGCTTAAGCACGCTGTATCCCATGGCCGCAAAATTAATCATCAGTCCATCTGCACCGGCATCCTCTGCGCGTTTTACATTTTCCATAATTTCACCTGCGCCGCTGGTTATGTTCACAAAATATTTTACCCGCTCCCCTGTCTTCTCATAGGCCGCCTCAGCCGCCTCTCTATATGCCCTTACCCGTTCTTCGGGCTTGCTGTAAACAGGATTTCCAAACAACTCATCGTCCTTTATAAAATCCACACCTCCCAGTGCAGTCTCATAAAATATCCTTGCCCCCTCTCTTGGAGTCAGTCCTGTACACGGCTTGATCATATTCAACAAAATCGGCCGGTTACTTATTCCGGCAAACTTCTGAATTCCTTCAATCCCATACCGCGGTCCCCTGAATTTGCGGGCAAACTCCTCCGGAAACTCTATATCTAAAAGTTTTACCTGGGCTGAGGTGGAGGCATCGTTGCCTAAAAGCGCGGTAATAAGCAGCGGCAGGTCTGTACCAAAGTTTACAGCAGGATAGGCAATCTGAATCAGATATTCTCTCTGGTCTCCGGTAATCTGAGTAGCCAGATCCAGGGAAGGCACATCAAATACGTTCACCACCTTCCCCATATATTTTTCGCGAATCTCCTCTGTAATTCCAGGTATGGGAATCCATGTTCCAATGGTCTGCCCCACTGCAAGGGCTGCCGCTTTCTTAAGGACATCCACTTCCTTCGGCAGACTGATATGATATGTTGCTACTGCATAATTTTGTTTGTGTACTGTCTCCGATAATGTATAAAGTAAAGAATCCATCTTTTCTCCTTTAATCCGCAACGCTCATATGCCTGACAAAACAAAAGAGCCCGGCATCCTGTTTCGATGCCCAAGCTCTGTTATCACTCTCTGATTCTGCTATATACTTATATCACGATTTACGCATTCTCATGAAAATACACATCCAAAGAGTAAGGAATATTCTCCGTTCTCTTCTTCAGATTCTGAGCCAATAAATGACTGATTCGTTCGCTGTCCCGTTGTTTCAAGGCATCCAGATAACTCTGGTGCTCTTCAATCATCCTTTCCCTGGATTCCCGGCCTTCCAACAGTTTCTGACCGTAAATCAATTTAAAGAACGACAGATTATCCCACAACGATTCTATCATCGCACAGATTCTGTCCAGCTGGCTGATTTTATAGATTGAAAAATGGTACAACCTATTCTGCTGATACACATCAATTGCATCAAGCTCCTCCTGCCTGACAATACGAATATATTCTGCGTGAATCTCTTTCAGGTTTTGGATGTCTTCATCTGTAATCTTCTCACAGGCATACTTTGCTGCTACCGGCTCCAATGCCGTTCTGGCTATATATATCTGCCGTACATCATCCTTTGTCAATGTCACAAGCCTCGTCCCTGCATATGGAACAGACTCCGCAAGCCCTTTCTTCTCAAGATTGGCCAAAGCTTCCCGAATCGGCATCCTGCTGACTCCCAGCTGGGACGCCAGTTCCTCCGTGTTAAGCTTATCACCCATTGACAGCTTACCGCTCATAATCCATTCCATCAGCTTGTCCAAGGCCAAGTCCGGAAGCTTGTTATGCTGAAGCATTCCCCTGTCCAGATCATTCATTGTAATACGCATATTAGATTTCATATAGCTCTCACCTAAGTAATATTTACAAGCCAAGCTTCGAAACGGTCACTTTTAAAATCGCCACTTGCGCGGTTTCTTCAATTAATTCTGCTGTATGCTCTGCATTAATTGCATCTTTTCCGACTGCCACTAAGCCATGATCTACCAGTAAAAATCCGGGCAAATCCGGGTTCTCTATATATATATCTTCCACCATTGGGAAATACTCTTTCTTTACCATCGCTGCCGGAACATCTAACGAAGGTAAATCCGCGCTCATCTTGAGCTGGGCGTGCCACGTGGTCCTCTTTAAGGCCTTTCCTGTGGATGCCCATGCAATCGAATACGGTGAGTGTGTATGTACAACAGCATTCACCTTGGGACAAATTCTATATAGCAAGCCGTGAAGTAAAGCCTCTCTTGTAGGTTTTCCTTCCCCTTCTACTAGATTTCCATCGAAATCCGTGATTACAAATCCGTCCGGCGTACTGTCAATAAAAGAGCTGCCGCTTGCCTTCACAATCATCAAATCTTTCCCTGGCACTCTGGCACTCACATTGCCGCCGCTTCCGGTTTGTATACCTCTAGTATATGCTCTTTTGCAGGCTATGACAAGTTCCTCTGCAATTTTTTTAACATCTTCTGACATTTCCTGGAACGCCCTCCTTGTCCTAATATTGTATTTCATCACCTATCACAGCATGCTCTTTCAGTTCGTCCACCATATGGTGGGCGGCCTGAATGCCCCATTCCTCTGTATCCAGATTTCCTGGTATTGTAATGATTTCCACATTGGGATTTCTGATTTCCTTTAACTGGCGAATGATAATATCATCCACCTCTTTATAATAAAGCGCCTCGCCCTTGCGTGTATTATGGCGCATTCCGTCTGTAGGAATCAGAAGTTTTACCGGGTAATCAATTTTCTCAATCCGCGCAGCAAATCTTGCTGTTGTAATCTCTGCTTCATCCGGAAGCAGCTTGATATGAGCCGTATTGGCGTTATGCATCATATAGATTCTTTCGTCCATGCGGGGCGGAAACTCTCCCGCCTGAAAATCAATAAAATCCAGGCCGCCCACGCTGACCACCAGAGGCACCTTTTTCTCCACCCCCCGGACAAGACGGTACTTTGCATCTTCCCCATAGGAAAAACCGCCTTTAAAATACTCCTGTGTAATCTCATGGGTTGTTAAATCCAAAATTCCGTCTATCAGCCCGTCCGCCGCCATCTGCTCCATGATTGCTCCGCCTGCACCGGTGGAATGAAAACCGATAGGCTCTATACCAAGCCGTTCCAGCTCATCAATGGCAGCACACGCCCCTGTGTTCGTAATCCCCATCAAAGTCACGCCCACAACCGGCTTATCGCCTTTTTTCAGGACCTGGCCTGCATGTTTCACCATTCCCGCACAGCATGCACATGCATTTGCCATGATTTGTCTCGTCACTATGTTAAGTCCGGTAAAATCGCATATGGATGGAATCGTTACTATATCCTTTGCCCCTACCACACTTTCAAAAGTTTTGCGGCCTGATGCCACCGTGGTTGCCATGACTTTTGGGAAACCTATGGGAAGCCGCTTCATGGCGTTGGTGGCCATGACCGTATTCTGAAGGCCTCCTGCTGAAAGGATTCCGTCAATCTTCCCCTCTGCATACAGTTTCTCCACATACGACGCCACTGCCTCCATCATAAATGCAATCTTCTCACCCTTTGTCCTGGGTTCCAGCTCAGCCCACTCTGTCCCTGCTGCTTTGGTGACATCTTCCCTGGAAACATCGTATCCATAAGACGGATTGGGGCCTGTGGCCACGTTAATTACCATGGCTTTCATTCCCTGGCTCTCAACCTGCTCACGCATGTATGCAATCTCTCTGTACTTGGTATCACAGCTTCCTATGATTGCGATTGTATTCATCACTATTCCTCCAATACGATATTGTGAAGACCATCCCCAACAGTCTCCACAATATCCCTCATGGGCCCCGCGTTTTCACAGGTGCGTCTTCACAGATGCTTATTCACATTACTTCTGGCTGAAGTACTTTGTTTTTGCCTTTGCAGCTGCTTTTTTTGCATCTTTATCAATAATCGCGCCCTTGTACTCATCAAATACAAAGTCCGTGTCCTTAAGCCCGATTACCGGAAGTCTGTTTTCATGGGTATCTTCGTATTTCTCAACTGCTGCGGATAAGATAATATCATGGGCAAGCAGAAGATGCTTATGAGGGTCAACCCCAGCCTCATGGCAGCGGCGGACCGTATCGCGGATTGTCTGCCATGCGGCCACTATATCAACATAGCGTCCCGGAGGGCAGATATCATAGTGAAGCTCATCCTGCATGGTCTGGGGAGCATCAATGTTGCCCATAACGAATACAGAATCCCCCACACAATAGTACGGTCCGTCTTCTGTTTCAACCACAACCGTCATATGTCCGGGGCAATGTCCGAATGACTCATATACACTTACCCCTGGTGCAATCTGTGCCTCGCCCTTTACTGTCTCAAAACGTTCTTTCACTCCCGGCTGGTCATATGGCGCAATGAATTCATCATTGCAGGTCACGTCTCCATCTTTGGCGATAATGGGTCTGCAGTATGATTTGTAATGAAGGGGGATCGGGTTATGGGCATAGTCCCACTCTGTCTCATGACAAATAAAACGTGCCTTTGTAAATTTTTCAAGATAAAATACATGGTCCCAGTGCAGATGCGTAAACAGTACAATATCAACATCAGATGGCTTAAAGCCAACCTGAGCCAGCCGTGATTCAATGTCATCAATTCCCGGTCTCTGCACAGACGGGCCATGGTGATACTTATCGGCATGCTCCGTCCAGGACATACCCGTGTCAACCAGAATCAGCTGGTCTCCGCCTTCAATTAAGAATGTGAAATCCGGAAGCTGGTCCGAGTCATTGGTAATCCCCAGCTTTTCTACAAATTTTTTACACGAAAAATGATACCAGTACTCCAAAGGTTTGGTCGGAATATAACCAGAATTAAGTGGTCGGATTGTTAATGGCATATTAATTTTCCTCTCTTTCTCTTTCATGAATTATCTATCTTAAAACCGCCATGGGTTTATCCCACAGGCCGTTTTAATCCCTGTTTATATGCGGCAATTATGCTGCCTTGCTTTCCTGTCTTCTCTTGCTGTACGTGTCGAACAGCACCATGGCAATGATTACAATACCGATTACCAGCCCCTGCGCATAGGAGGAAATTCCCTTCAGGTTCATTACATTTACAATAATTGTAAGTATCAAGGCTCCTACCACAGTTCCAAGTACTCCGCCTTCCCCTCCCAGCATGGAGGTTCCGCCTACAACCACTGCCGCAACGGTCTGCAGTCCGTAACTGTCTCCCATGGCTGCATCTGCTGCATTTAACCTTGCCGTCATCAGCATGCCTGCAAGGCCTGCGCACATGCTGCACATCATAAATGCAGATAACATAACTTTTTTTACCGGAACCGCCGCGTATTTGGCAGCCACAGGATTTGAGCCATATGCGTACACCTGACGGCCGTAGGTGGTTTTCTGAAGCAGGACATATATCAGGATGACAACCACCGCCGCTATGATAATCAAATTGGGCACAGGACCCGTATACCCCACACCTATCTGGGTAAAACCCTTGGGAAGGTCATATATGACCGCCCCCTGCATGACCAGGACCGCAAGTCCGCTCATGACCCAGTTGGTCCCGTAGGTAGCAATAAAGCTGGGGAGAATTCCGGCTAACAGCCCGTTGATGACTCCCACTACCAGTCCAATGAGAATTCCCAGAATAAAGGCTGCCGGAATGGGTACACCATTTTTAATGCACTGGGCACAGATACATCCGATGAATCCGGCGGTTGCTCCCACCGATAAATCCATACCGCCTGTCAGCAGTACTGCCGTCAAGCCGGCGCTGAGCACCAGCAATACACTGGCCTGCCTGAATACTGTGATAATGTTGTCGACGGTCCTGAAATTTGGGGCGGCAATTGCGGAAAAGATGACCAGGATGATTAAACCTATCAGACTGTAAAATACTTTTGAATTCCTTATCTCTTCAAATATTTTCTTTGCTTTCATGTCCCTATCCCCCCTATTCCTTTGAACGAGTACGGACAACCGCATCAATGATAATGGCCATCAGAACGATAGAACCAATGATTGCATTCTGCTTAATTGACTGCACACCCACTATGTTCAGACCATTTTTGATGACTTGTATAAGAAGCACACCAAAAATCGTGCCTGTAACGCCGCCTTTTCCTTCACGCAGAGAGGTCCCTCCCAGAAGCGTTACTGCCACTGCCTGGAATTCCCAGCCCGTGGCTGCCGTAGGCATACCTGCCTCAATACGGCTGAGTGTGATGATCCCGGCAATTCCGGCAATGAACCCGGCAAATGCATATGTCTTAATCAGGCAGATAATGGGATTGATGCCTGCAAGCTGCAGTGCCTCCCTGTTACCGCCCAGTCCATGGATATTGGTTCCAAACCTGGTCTTATTCAGTACCACCCACACCATGATAAATACCAATACAGCGGCCCAGACCATAAGCGGGATTCCCATAATCATGGTCTCTGTAATGATACGGTATGTAAAACTTGGAAAATAGATAGAAGAGCCTGCAGCCAACAGTAACGAAAGGCTGTTCAGTATATTCTGCATTCCATAAGTCGCGATGAAGGGAGGAATACTTCCTTTTGCAACAATCACGCCATTTGCCACGCCAATGAGTGTAGTGGATAAAACTGCGAGCAGCATTGCAGCCGGAAGCGGGATTCCCCTCAGGGCCATCCACACAGTAAATACGGTTACAAAGCTGACCTGCGCACCAAGAGACAGGTCGGTTCCCTGCGTCAGGACGATACATGTCTGCCCAAATGCAACAATCATTAACGGGGTTGCCTGAATCAGCACATTTTTAAAGTTCATCAGCGTAAGATAGTTGGGGCTCATAACACTGAAAATCACAATCAGAACAACCAGCATATAGGCTACCGGAGGCAGACTTTTCATTCTCTGCACAATCTTATTCCTCTGCATGCTCAGCACCTCCTGCTCCCAGCATCATCCGCGCTCCAATGACCTCGGAATTGAATCCGTCTGTTCCTCTGATGACCTCGTCCACGATTTCGCCCTCATGCATGATATAAATGCGGTCGCTCATACCAATTACCTCGGGAAGTTCGGAAGAAATCATGATAATTGCCTTACCCTCTGCTGCAAGCCTGTCCATCAAATGATAGATTTCCAGTTTTGCAGCCACATCAATACCACGGGTGGGCTCATCAAAAATCAGAATTTCCGGGTCAAAACTCAGCCATTTTGCCAGTACCACCTTCTGCTGATTGCCGCCGGACAGATATTTACATGCTTTATTAACGCTGGTTGTAGCGATACGAAGCTGCTTCTTATATCCCAGCGCAACTTCGGTAATTTTCTTTTTTGAAATAAAGAAGTTAGGGAATATCTTCTTAAGGCTGACCGCCACCATATTAAGCGCAATTGACTCATCCAGAGCAAGCCCCTGCTTCTTGCGGTCCTCGCTTACCAGACCTATTCCAATTCTGACAGCCTGCACAGGCGACTTTGGAAATACCTGGCTCCCCCGTACGTAAACTTTTCCAGACTTAATCTTCTCGATTCCATAAAGCAGCTCGGCCGTCTCAGTGCGGCCTGCCCCCACCAATCCGGCCAGGCCCACAATCTCGCCTTTTCTAACGGTAAAGCTTACATTTCTGACACGCCCTTTATAATCGCACAGATTCTCTGTTTTAAGGGTAATCCCTTCATGCTCATTCTCTGTACGCGCATAGACTTGTTCCACACTCCTGCCCACCATCATGTTGACCAGTTCCTCGTTGGTGCAATCGTTGATTCCCACCGTATTAATCTTAACCCCATCCCTGAGAATCGTGATTCTGTCCCCAATCAAGGGGAACTCCTGCATCCGGTGGGATACATAGATAATACCGATCCCCTCCGCCTTTAGCCTGTGAATCTGTGCAAAGAGGGAGTCCACTTCTCTTTCCGACAAAGTTGCGGTGGGTTCATCAAACACCATAATTCTGGGATTAAATGAAAGCGCCTTGGCAATTTCCACCATCTGCTGCTCTGCTATGCTTAAGTTCTTTACATAATCTTTGGGATTCATGTATTCACAGTTCAACGCCTTTAAAAGCTTTGCAGCCTCTTCTTCCATCTTCTTATGGTCAATCAAACCCAGTTTGGTCTTATATTCCCTGTTAAGAAAAATATTCTGAGCAACGCTGATATACGGCACCAGCGTAAACTCCTGATATACTGCTACAATTCCCCTGGCAAGAGCCTCCTTGGTCCCGTTAAACTTAACCACCTGGCCGTCCAGCCGGACCTCCCCTTCTTCCGGTTTATATGCGCCGAGAAGACATTTTGCAAGCGTACTCTTGCCTGCGCCGTTCTCACCCACCAGGATATGTACTTCCCCTTCCTGCAAATCAAAATCCACATCATCCAGGGCCTTCATGCCCGGAAAAAGTTTGGTGATATGCTTCGCAGTTAATATTGTTTTCCCCATCGTTTCACCCCAATACTTCTCACGGAATTTATTTCCTCTGTATTCGTCCCCGCAGTTTCCCGCGGGGACAAACAGGTGAAATAGTTCAGTTTCAATTTTGCCGCATTCTACTGGATGACCTTCCACCATGCAATGTTGTCAATATAATTTTGAACTGTATCAGCAATTACAAGCGGGTCATTTGCTGCTGTGGGAAATGGAATGAACTTGCCTTCCGGTTCTGTCTTATCATTCAGATACTTAACTGCATAGGCACATGCAACAAATCCTGAACCATATGGATCCGTGTTATAGGTAGCGAACATGGTTCCTTCCTTTACGGCATTCGTAGCATCAACACTCCCGTCAAATCCGCAGACCAGTACATCACTCATGTTGGCTGCCGTCAGGGCCTGGACTGCTCCCAGGGCACTCTCATCGTTGCAGGCGATGACTGCATCAATGTCTGTATACTGCTGAATCAGGTTTTCCGTTACCGACATTCCTTCTGTCCTCTTAAAGTTTGCGGTCTGTGAAGCAACGATTTCGATTCCCTCATACTCGGAAAGACCAGTATTAATACCATTTAATCTCTCAATTGCATTTGATGCCCCGGCCGGCCCTTCAAGAATGATGAATTTTCCTTTTCCGCCAAGCTTGTCCGCCACTGCTTTGGCCATGGTGTAGCCGGACTCGTAATAGTCAACGCCTGTTCTGAGGAATGTATCTTCTGCTGCCGGCGTGCCAATGGTCAACACCAGAACACCTGCATCCTGGGCTTTTCTCACGCCTGTCATGATACCGTTGGAGTCCGCACAGTGTACAATAATTGCATCAACATCCTGTGTAATCATGTTCTCCATCAACTGTACCTGCTCCTCAACCGAGTCCGCAGTCGTCGGTGCCTGTGTGATCGCGGTAAATCCCATGGCCTTCCCGGCAGCCTCCACACCTGCTGACTGAGCCACCATGTAAGGATTCGTTGTGTTCTTGGCAATGTAGCCGATCTTGTAATCCCCTCCCGCCTTGACGCTGGTTGCAATCTGAGCTCCGATTCCTGTGACCGGAAGCTGACTTACATCAAGCACAGTAGCGGCAGACAATCCTGAAGAACTGCTCTTTGTATCTTCTTCTGCCTTTGTCTCCTCTTTCGCACTGCTGGCTGGTGCCTCTGTCGGTGTGCTGCAGCCCGTAAAAAGCATGGCAGACATTGCAGCCGTTAATAAAATTGATACTACTCTCTTCCTCATTTTTTTCCTCCTTATTTTTTTATGTAATTTTGGATATTGGATTTTGGATACAATCTTCTTGTGATTAATATAGCACTTCCAAATTTGCTTGTCAATATTAAATAGTATATTCTTGTTTATTGTTTGATTTTTGTATATAGTGCACATCACTCTTCTGATTTTTCTGTCAATAATTACAATTGTCATTTTTTTATCAGGTATGTGGATGTTTTTTATGGGATTAATTTATGAGTTGTATATAGACTGAACGAAAATGCATCTGAATCAGAATGATAAAAAGGGGATACAGGTTATATTTTATCCTGTATCCCCTAAATCGGGTATCCTCACCTACACAATGGAATTTCTCAGCACTTCGGCCATAAAAAGGTCCTCAGGCGTCGTAATCTTAATATTGGCATAACTGCCCATTACCATATGCGCCTTCACCCCCATCTGCGCCTCCACCACCATGGCGTCATCCGTTATGCCGGTGCAGTCCTCCTTCATCTGGCGGGTAAATGCCTCCACAATCAGGGGCACGGAAAAGACCTGGGGTGTCTGTGCCTGCCATACCATGCTGCGGTCCGGGCTGGACTCAATCATTCCCTCCCGGTTCACCAGCTTGATGGTATCCTTTACGGGCATGCCCACCACGCAGGCATTGCATTTGCACACTGCCCCGTATGCCCGTTCAATGATTTCGCCGGTGACAAAGGGGCGGGCCCCGTCATGGAGAAACACGTATCCATCCTGTCTGTCCCTGGCAACGGATTCCTTCTCCCCCTCTTCCCGGTCCATAAGGGTACAGAGCGCCTTCCATACGCTCTCGTACCGCTCGCCGCCTCCGGCGCCTATGGTACTCACCTTCTTCAGGCCATACGCCTCCACGATCTCTGTTCTCACATATTCCATATGCCCTGCATCTGTCATGAGTATGATTTCATCTATCACAGGAGAGGCTTCAAACACCTCCAGCGCATAGGCCACCAGCGGCTTGCCGCCGATTTCCATGTACTGCTTTGCCGTATTCCCGCCCATGCGGCTGCCCTTCCCTGCTGCCAGGACCACAGCCGTACAATATTTCTTTTCCATTGCAGACCTCTTCTTTCGTCCTTCCCGGACCGGAGTCCATTTGTTCCTTACATCCCCGCCGACTGTACGCTCCGACCCAATTTTCAAATTTCAGACAGGCTCTAGCGTTCACCCAGCTTCAGATTGGGAATGGCATTCAAATCCCACCCGGATATATTTCCCTTTAAATATTCATAGTAGGCAGCCGTCCCGATCATGGCTGCATTGTCCGTACAGAAAATAGGGGACGGATAATAGAACTGAATCCCGTCCTTCTCACAGGCCTCTGCCATGGCCTTTCTCAGCGCGGAGTTGGAGGCAACACCGCCGGCTATGGCCAGCTTCTTATATCCAAATTCATGGGCTGCCAGTATGGCGCGGCTTACCAGAGACTCCACCACGGAATTCTGGAATGAGGCCACCAGGTCAGGCACATTGATTTCTTCCCCGGTCATACGGGCGTGGTTGATGTGGTTCAGTACGGCTGACTTTAGTCCGCTGAAGCTGAAATCATAGGGAGCCCCCTCCACCTTGCCCCTGGGGAACTGGATGGCATGGGGATTCCCCTCTTTTGCAGCCTTATCGATCTTAGGCCCGCCGGGATATCCCAGGCCCACGGACCTTGCCACCTTGTCAAACGCCTCTCCGGCCGCATCGTCCCTGGTCCTGCCGATGATTTCAAATTCCCCGTAGTCCTTTACAATCACCAGATGGGTATGGCCTCCCGACACAATGAGACAAACGAAAGGCGGTTCCAAATCCTGGTTCTCAATAAAATTAGCGGAAACATGCCCTTCTATATGGTGCACTCCAATCAGAGGCTTTCCTGCTGCATATGCAATGGCCTTTGCCTCTGCCACCCCCACCAAAAGAGCGCCTACCAGACCGGGTCCGTAGGTCACACCGATTGCCGTAATATCCTCCAGAGCCACCTGCGCTTCTGCCAGGGCTCTCTCAATCACATAATTGACCGCCTTTATATGCTCCCGGGAAGCTATCTCCGGAACCACGCCTCCATAAACCGTATGGGTGGCAATCTGGGATGAAATCACATTGGACAGCACGGTCCTTCCGTTTTTCACCACTGCCGCGGCCGTCTCGTCGCATGAGCTTTCAATTGCCAGTATCAAAACATCCTCTGATGCCTGTCCTATCATAGTATTCTCTCCACTTCCACGTATCCTCCGGTACCTCGTACCGCGCTATCAGTCCTCATCAAATTCCAGCTCCGCTGTCCATCCGTCCCTGGCAGCCTTTGCCCTTGGGAAAATCGTTCTGACTTCCTCCATATACTCCTCGGGCTTGGTAAGGGAGGGGCTGTAATGGGTAAGCCACATCTGTTTTGGATTAGCCTGCTTTGCAAGGGCCGCCGCTTCATAAAACGTCATATGCTTATATTCCCTGGCCTTGGCTGCTTTTTCTTTTTCCCCGTACATTCCCTCGCAGATAAAAAGGTCTGCCCCGGCTGCATACTCTGCAATCACCGGCACCGGCCTGGTATCTGTGCAGTATGTCACCTTAAGCCCTCTGCGGTCCGGCCCCAGCACCATATCCGGCGTCAAAAGCCGTCCCTCATGCTCTATCTCCTCGCCCTTTTGCAGCCTGCTCCAGAATTTCTGGGGAATCTCCTTAGACCTGGCCCTCTCCACGTCAAAACGTCCGGTACGGGGGATGGTGATGGAATAGCCGTAACACAGCACATTGTGGTTTACCCTGTAAGCATCTATCACATAAGGGCCCATCTGCATGCGTTCCCGGTTCTCCGTAAGCTCCACAAAGCGCAGTTCAAAGGGCAGTTCCGGCGCAATGGTGCGCAGCGCTCCCACCACCCGTTCCAGCCCCTTGGGACCAATCAGGGTCAGCGGCTCCACCCGCTCCGCATTGCCCATGGTAAGTAAAAGACCGGGAAGGCCGCTTATATGGTCCGCGTGATAATGTGTAAAGCAAATGATATCTATGGGCTTGGGACTCCATCCCTTTTCCTTCAGGGCCACCTGGGTCCCCTCACCGCAGTCAATGAGCAGATTGCTGCCCGAGCACCTTGCCATCATGGATGTGAGCCAGCGGTACGGAAGAGGCATCATGCCTCCTGTTCCTAACAAACATATATCCAACATACTGTAATCCTCATTCTCTCAATATCTTAACTCACAAAATCATATCACACTTTCCTCTTAATAATCAAGTATCGCCGGAAAATAACATGGCAGACACAAAAAGTCGGGCGCTTAAGTCAGACGTCAAAAAGGAGCTGCCGCAGCAGCTCCCATATTTATCTGTAACAGTTACATTTATCTTATATAAATCCTGTCCCGCGAAAGGCTGGATGCCGTCCTACACCAGATGGAGGGGAATATCCTTCTCAGCGATGAGATCCTGCCATTCCCGGCTCAGCCCGTCATCCGTGACGATTTCATCAATCTCTTCCAGTTCAGCAAAATATCCCGGCCTTACCTGGCCGAACTTGCTGCTGTCCGCCACCAGTATCTTCTGCAGGGATGATTCCAGGGCCGCCTTTTTTGTAACCACCTCATAATTATGCGCGCAGGTCATGCCCAGCTTTTCATGGACACCGGAGGCAGAAACAAACATCTTGCTGGCCCTTGTCCTCCGTATAAGCCCGATTCCCTCAACGCTCTCAAACATCAGGTCGTTCCGGTGGAAATATCCGCCGGCAAAAATCAGGGAAAGCTTCTCATTACCCTGAAGCTGGGACAGGATATGGTAATTATAGCAGAGCACTGTGAGCTGCGTCTGTTCCGGTATATATTTGGACAACACGCCTGTGGTGGTTCCCGAATCCAGAATCAGGATATCCCCCTCCTCAATCATCCCCGCCGCAAACCGGGCGATTCTGTCCTTTTTATCAAAATTGCGGATCTGCTCCGAAGAGTACAGATATTCGTCGTGTTCCCGCGCTGCCGGCTCAGAAGCCTTATTTTCGTAAAACAGACGGTTTTCTTTGAGATAATCAATATCACGGCGGATGGTCATTTCCGAGACCTGAAAGCGGTCTGCCAGCTCCTTAATTGATAATACGGGCGATTCCTTCAGTGTATCCAAAAGCGCGTAAATCCTGAGATCCCTTTTTCCCATAAGTTCTGTTTCCCCTCCTGTCGCAATCCTGCTGCGGCCCATGGGTGCACAGCGTTACGAATCTGACTGTAAAATATTATAATTGTATTTTCAGAAAATGTCCAGATGTTCCTGGCCGTGCTAAAATGTTATATATTGTTTGTAAAATGTTACATCTGCATTTAATTTAACATTTTTTGATAATTTATCTTGATTTTCGTATTCTAAAATGTTAATATATGCTCATAATAACACTAATTAACATTTTTACCAATATGGAGGCCAAAATATGAGAACAATTGTAATTGGGTGCGACAATGCTGCTGTACATTTGAAAAATGAACTCATGGGATTCATGGAGAAAAAGGGATATACTGTGGAGAATATGGGATGCGACAGCACTGAGGATTCTACCTATTATCCCTATGTGGCAGAGAAGGTGTGCCAGGAAATCATAAACAGCGGTTATCAGAAGCACGGTGTGCTAATCTGCGGCACAGGCCTGGGCATGGCCATGACTGCCAACAAATTCAAAGGCATCCGCGCCGGCGTATGCCATGATGTTTTCTCAGCGGAACGTTTAAAACTGAGCAATGACGGCAATGTGATCTGTATGGGCGAGCGGGTAATTGGAGCCGAGCTGGCAAAGCGGATTCTGGAAAAATGGCTGGAACTGGAATTCGTAGACTGTGCATCCACATCCAAGGTAGAGGCCATCAAAGAAATTGAAGGCGAAAATCTCAAATAGCGGAGGTTGCTTAATGAAAAAACTGAATCGGTTATATCTTGGCACAAACACAAAGATGTACAAAACCATTGCGGAAACAACTTCATTTCTGACACAGCTCCGCCGACTGACAGAGGACCTGGCAGACAGCCCCCTCACCCTGTTTGTCATCCCCTCCTTCACCACCCTGGAGTCCGCCAACAGGATTATATCCGGATCCCACATCCGGCTGGGAGCCCAGAACATGTGCTGGGAGGACCAGGGACAGTTCACCGGCGAAATCTCGCCTGTCATGCTTAAGGAAGTGGGGGTAAGCGTAGTGGAAATCGGCCACTCGGAACGACGCCACGTTTTCAGGGAGAATGACTTTGACCAGGAAAAAAAGACAGCAAAGGCAGCCCAGTCCGGTTTCACTCCTCTGCTGTGTATAGGAGAGACCCTGACCCAGAGGGAATACGGCCTAAGCGGGGAGACCCTGAGCACCCAGTTAAAGGTGGGGCTTCATTCCATCACCGCAGAACAGGCGGAGCAGCTCTGGATTGCCTACGAACCCGTGTGGGCCATCGGTGTGAACGGCATCCCCGCGGACAGTGATTATGTGGCTGAGCGCCATGCAGGCATACGGCGGATTCTGTGCGCACGCTTTGGCGAGGAACAGGGAAGCCGCATCCCCATTCTTTACGGCGGCAGCGTGAATCCCCAAAACGCTCAGGAGCTGATTGCGCTACCGGATGTAGACGGCCTCTTTATCGGACGCAGTGCCTGGGACGCCTCTCAGTTCAACCGCATCATACGCCAGGTCATGCCTTTATACATGAATAAATAGCAGGAGGGAAATCATCAATGCACAATCTGCTTGTGGCCCAGTCCGGCGGCCCCACATCCGCAATCAACGCCACCCTGTCCGGAGTCATCACAGAAGCCATGATTCAGGGCGGCATTGACCGGATATATGGGGGACTCAACGGCATTGAAGGCATTTTACAGGAAAAAATAATAGATTTGCTGGATCATATCAATAACACAATGGACCTGGACAAACTGGCCCAAACCCCTGCTGCCGCCCTGGGTTCCTGCCGCTTCAAGCTGGCCGGGCCGGAAGAGGATACTGCCCAGTACCGGGTTCTGATTGATATTTTCCGTAAATATGATATCTCCTATTTCATATACATAGGCGGGAATGACTCCATGGACACAGTGGATAAGCTGGCCAGGTACTGCCGTTCCCAACAGATTGAGGATATAAAAATCATCGGCGCGCCAAAGACCATTGACAATGACCTGATGGAAATTGACCACTGCCCTGGTTTTGCCTCAGCGGCCAAGTATATTGCCACCACCTTCGCAGAACTGGAGAGGGATGTGGCTGTCTATGATTCCTTCGGAGTCACCATTGTGGAAATCATGGGACGCAACGCCGGATGGCTCACCGCCGCCTCGTCCCTTTCCAGGGTAAACGGCAGCCGCGGGCCTGATTTTATTTACCTCTGCGAAGTGCCCTTTTCCATCAGCCGGTTTCTGGACGACATACGAAGCCGCCAGTCTGAAAACAGGAATCTGCTGATTGCTGTCAGCGAGGGCATCCGGGATGAAAATGGGACCTATCTGTCTGAACAGACTCCCGGCAACCGTCCCGACCGGTTCGGCCACAGGGATATTGCAGGAACCGGAGGCGTCCTGGCCCAGATTGTCCGCAATGAGCTGGGATGCAAGACCCGTTCCCTGGAGCTCAATCTCATGCAGCGCTGCGCCGCTCATCTGGCCAGCCGCACGGATTTAAACGAATCCCGGCTTCTGGGAGCAAAGGCGGTTCAGTGCGCAGTCCAGGGACAGACCGGAAAAATGGCAACCCTGCTGCGCCTGCCCTCAAAGGACCGTTACCGGATTCAGTTTGCCTCCGCGGACGTGTCTCTGGTGGCCAACCGTGAAAAGACAGTACCCCGCCAGTGGATTAACCGGGAAGGCAACGGCATTACCCGGGAAATGACGGATTACCTGACGCCCCTTATGGAGGGAGAGGTACCGGTGCTGTACCGGAACCGCTTTCCTGAATATTTCACCATATCCCTTGAATAAGAGCCAGGAGCACATATATAAAGCCAGGGACACTTATATAAAGCCAGGGATACATATATAAAGCCAGGGATACATATTAAGGAGAACCGCGTTGGCAGTTCTCCTTATCCCATCCTACAGAAATTCAATCTGTTCTTCCCTGTCCACAGGTATCTTGAAGCCGGAAACCAGTTCATCATAACATTCTTCACACAAATCAAAATGATGGACCTGTCCGTCCTTCTCAGAAAAATAATCCCATGCATGGTCAATACTGATACATCCCTCCCGGATGATTCCATGCTGCACCACCAGCTTTTTTCCGCAGCAATTGCACATTATTGTTTCCAGCTGTCCATTTTTATTGTACCTTTTCATATGAACCCTCGCCTTTCTCTGTCATCGTATCCTTTCATTCATTCCCTTATCTTCCCCTTAAAGAAAAAAGGAGAGGAATGTCCGGTTCCTCTCCATTATATACATAAAATATTCACATTTTAAGTGGTAATTCTTTCATATTGCCCGGTTCCACATGATGATGGCATCCTCGGCCGGATTATGGTAATATCCTTTCCTCACAGCCTCCTGCCTGAAACCATAGGAATCATACAGGTTTCTGGCTCCCAGGTTGCTCTCCCGGACCTCCAGGGCAATGGCCCGGACCCCTCTGGCCCTGGCAAAAGTCACCATGGCATCCATGAGTTTCCGTGCGATTCCCTGACGTCTGTAATGGGGATATACCCCAATCCGCTGTATCTCCCCCTCGTCTGCCAGAATCCGCAGAACCGCATATCCAAGTATGGTTCCGTGGTCAGCATAGACAAAATACGTATCCAGCCTGCTGTCCAGGCCCATGCGTATCAGATTCTCAGACCAGCTCTCCGAAAAGCATACCTGCTCCAAATCCGCCACCTGCTCAATGTCCTGGCCCGTCATGGGGCGAACCCCGCGAATCAGCTCCATTTCCCTGCTCCTTTCTGTTGCCGCAGCCGACCAAGCCTTGTGCCTTGTATCAGACCATGTATCAGATCCTTATGTCTGCTGCCCTTAATAATCTCCCGGAAGCTTTGCGGCCGCCCCCAGGGCAGACTGCTCCGCCTCTCTCTGGCGTTCAGCCTGGGGCTTTCTCAGATAATCCGGCGTAAACTGAGCCGCCGTCACCACCCGGGCGCCCGGGCAGCCCTTGGCGTCCAAAAGTGCGTTCATCCCCAGGGCAGCCACGGATGCAGCCCTCTGCCGGTTCATCTGAGCCGGTGCAAAGGCATGGGGTACGGTCAGCATTTCCCTGATTATATCTTTATATACAGGCACACCGTCTCCCAGAAATATGGTCCGCTCTCCTTTTTTATTGAGAAGTCCTGCCAGCTCCCTCATATCCATGGGCTGCTGCTCCATCACCACCTCCAGGGCGTCCCTGGTATGGTATAGCCCCGTATAGACCTGGCTGCGTTTTGCGTCCATAATAGGACAGATAAGCCCCTCTGCCCCCCACATATTATATGCCATGGCATCCACGGTAGGAACATGGACCAAGGGCTTTTTCAGAGCCAGCCCCAGTCCCTTTGCTGTGGCGGCACCTATGCGCAGCCCGGTAAAAGAACCCGGACCGCCGGCCACCGCTATGGCGTCAATGGTATCCATATCCAGCTCCAGAAGCTTTACTATCTCATCCAGCATAGGAAGCAGGGTCTGTGAATGGGTCTTTTTAAAATCCACTGTATACTCTGCTGTCAATATGTCATCTGTCACCAGGGCCACGCTGGCCACCAGGGATGAACTCTCTATTCCCAGTACTCTCATCCTCTATCCTCCACGCTAATCCGCCTGTAATCAAATCCCTTTTCCAGATCCTTTTCAATGGTCACCCAGGTCACCTTCTCAGGCAGTATCTCCTCAATCAGGCCCGGCCACTCGATGAGGCAGACGCCGTCCCCAAAGAAACAGTCCTCATAACCGATTTCGTCCATTTCACTCACATCACCGATACGGTACACGTCAAAATGGTACAGCGGAAGCCGACCGTCCTCATATTGCTGCAAAATCGTAAAGGTGGGGCTGTTCACCGGCCCCTCTATGCCCAGACCCGCGGCAAATCCCTGCGTAAACACAGTCTTTCCCACACCCAAATCACCGCTCAGGCAGACAATCTGTCCCGGCTCTGCTTCCCTTCCCATCTTTCTTCCCAGCTCATATGTTTCTTCCGGTTTCCGCGTCTCGATTACCATTTCCTACCTCTTTCATCCTTACTTTACGCCCTTCATGGTCAGTGAAATCCTCTTCTTGGCCAAATCCACGCTCAAAATCTTTACATCCACGATATCGCCCACACTGACAGCCTCCAGCGGGTGCTTGATGTACTTGTCTGTCATCTGGGAGATATGTACCAGGCCGTCCTGATGAACGCCGATATCCACAAAAGCGCCAAAATCAATGACGTTGCGCACGGTTCCCTTTAGCACCATTCCCGGCTCCAGATCCTTCATCTCCAGAATATCGCTTCTGAGAATGGGCCTTGGCATCTCATCCCTGGGGTCCCTGGCAGGCTTTTCCAGCTCTCCGGCAATATCTCTCAGGGTAATCTCTCCTATACCCAGATCCTGCGCCGTCCTCTTATAATCCTTTATCTTCCGGCTGATTCCCAGAAGTCCTCCTCCGGACAGTTCCTCAGGCTTATAGCCCAGCTTTTCCAGGAGCTTCCCGGCTGCGTCATAGCTCTCCGGGTGGACGCTGGTTCCGTCCAGAGGATTCTCTCCCCCGGTAATGCGCATAAAGCCCGCGCACTGCTCAAATGCCTTTGGTCCCAGCTTGGCCACCTTTAACAGCTGCTTCCTGCTCTTAAATGCCCCGTTCTCTTCCCTATAGGCCACAATGTTCTTGGCCAATGTTTTATTGATGCCGGACACATATTCCAACAGGGAGGCTGATGCTGTATTCAGATCCACTCCCACCTTGTTCACGCAGTCCTCCACCACGCCTTCCAGCGCCTCGCCCAGACGTTTCTGGTTCATATCATGCTGGTACTGGCCCACGCCGATGGACTTGGGGTCAATTTTCACCAGCTCAGACAGCGGGTCCTGGAGACGTCTGGCAATGGATACCGCGCTCCTCTGGCCCACGTCAAAGGCCGGAAATTCCTCGGTGGCCAGCTTGCTGGCAGAGTACACGGATGCTCCTGCCTCGTTTACAATCACGTACTGGACCTGTTCCCTGATTTCCTTCAGCAAATCCACAATAATCTGCTCTGATTCCCTGGATGCTGTACCGTTGCCCACGGATATAAGGGAAATATTATACTTTTTAATGAAATCCTTCAGTATTTTCCTGGATTCCTCCACCTTGTTCTGAGGCGCTGTGGGGTAAATGACCACCGTATCCAGCACCTTTCCCGTGCTGTCCACCACCGCCAGCTTGCAGCCGGTACGGAAAGCCGGATCCCAGCCCAAAACCACCCGTCCCACGATAGGAGGCTGCATCAGAAGCTGTTCCAGGTTCTTTCCAAATACCTTGATGGCGCCTTCCTCTGCTTTTTCCGTCAAATCGCTTCTGATCTCCCGCTCTATGGAAGGGCCGATGAGGCGGCTGTAGCTATCGGCTGCAGCTTCCTTAAGGATTGGCGTGGTATATGGGTTGTCCCTGACAATGGTCTGCTTTTCCAGATATCCCAGAATCTGCTCCTCAGGAGCCAGAATCTTCACAATCAGCATTTTTTCATTCTCGCCCCGGTTCAGGGCCAGGATGCGGTGGCCGGCGGCCTTCTTCACAGGCTCCTCATAATTATAATACATCTCATAGACAGACTGGGCCTTCTCATCCTTGGCTGAGGACTGGATAACGCCCTTGTTCATGGTTATATTTCTGATATAGGTGCGGAAAGCCGCGTTATCTGAAATGCGCTCTGCCAGTATGTCCCTGGCTCCCTGTATGGCCTCCTGGACACTGGCCACGCCTTTTTCCTCCGATACAAAACCGGCTGCCGCTTTCTCAACAGGCTCAGCTGTCATCTGCATGCTGATAAGGTCGGCCAGGGGCTCCAGCCCCTTTTCCTTGGCAATCATGGCCCTTGTCCGGCGTTTGGGCTTGTAGGGGCGGTAAAGGTCCTCCACAGCCACCAGGGTCTGGGCCTCCTTTATCTTAAGCTCCAGCTCCGGGGTCAGCTTCTCCTGCTCCGCAATGGAGGCAATGACCTGGCTCTTGCGGTCTTCCAGGTTGCGCAGGTATTTTAACCGCTCATCCAGATTACGCAGTACCTCGTCATTTAAGGAGCCGGTTGCCTCCTTCCGGTATCTGGCAATGAACGGAATCGTATTTCCCTCATCAATGAGTTTGACGGCTGCTTCCGCCTGATGGCGTCCGATATTCAGTTCTTCCGCCAGTTTTTTAATAATATCCATGGTAAACCTCGCATATCTGTAATCTAACTAACTGTTATATTATAGTGCATCCCAACCGCTTATGCAAGTTCTGGCCGAAAGTTCCCCGCATATGGAAAGCTTCTTCATCTGGACAGTGCCGGTAATTCGTGATAAAATAGCCAGGATAGCAGTTACAATATTTCGGCACGGCAGAAACGGCCGCGCCTGACAAAAGAAAGGTCCTTATTCAGAATGATGAATGATACTCATAACAACCAGAAACCGCCTTCCAACAAACAGGGAAAGAACTTCACGTCCTCCGAACGCCTGGGCACCTGTTCCATGATAGCAGGCATTATCGGAATCGTGTGCAGCCTTTTCTATCTGCCCATGTCACTGGCCTATAACCAGACCGCCATGCCCACAGGCCTTGTCTGCGGCGTCATCGGCATCCTACTTGCCCTCATGGCCAGAAACGCCGATATGAGCCCCAGGAAAGCCTTTAATGCCAGGGCCATTGCAGGGCTGGTATTAAGCGTCATTGCCATCACCCTTACATTTTTCTTTTTCTATGCCCTGGCCAGCTACTATGAGGCTCTCAGCGACCCTGTGACCGGTCCTCAGATTAATGAGTTCATCAACCGTCTCCAGGAACAGCTGAACCAGCAGATGCAGCTGCCCAAAACCACCGGCTTTATCTGGTTTTAGTGCCTGCTCCGTCCCCATTGACGCCGGTTTCCATTCTATTGCTGACGGTTCTCCCTTCGTTCATCCGGCTCAGCGCGGCCAGAGCGGAAGCAGGTCCACGCCTCTTACCACCAGCATATAGTTCTTGTACACCCAGTTCGCCAGCGCAATGGCTGCACCGGTGTAGACCAGAAATTTCTCATGCCCCAGATAATATCTGGGGTTTTTTGCTGCCCTGGACACCCCGAAGCTTACCAGCTCAGCCGTCAGCACCACTGCCATATAGGCAACCAGGGGGTGGTACCGGATGCTCAGGAGCAGATTGCCCGCAAGCAGCGCCCGGAACGCTCTGGTGCCGCCGCAGCCCGGACAGTAAAGTCCTGTTAAAAGATGAAACAGGCAGGGAAATCCCTGCCTTGTAATCACACCGATAATCCGGCTTATAACCGATGCCATATGCTACAGCACCGCACGTATCATCTGCTTGATACCGTATTCAGACCGCTCCCGTTCCCTGGCGTCATAGGAAACAGCCCCTTTCTTAAATTCTCCCTCCGTCATCTGGGCGGTGAGGAAAGCAAATTCATCCATTCCGTAGAGCTCGATTACCTCCACCTGGCCAAAGGCGCTCTTGACATCCTGCTCCTTATTGCGGTAGGAACCAGCCACCCTGACAAAGTACCTGAACTGTGCCTGGTCCATGGATTCAATGGCCTGTTTTTCCCCGGTCCAGCCCATGGGCACGTTCCTTTTAAGATTCTGGGCCGCTTCAATGATATCAGCCACCACCGCGCTGCCTGTGGGAAGCTTTCCGGCGCCGCTGCCGTAGAACATGGAGGTCCCCAGCATATTGCCCTTTACTAAGATACCGTTAAATACATCATTTACAGAGTACAGGGGACTGGTCTTATTGATCATCACCGGAGCCACATAGGCCAGAACCCTGCCGTCCTTTATACGGCTGGTTCCGAACAGCTTCACCGATGTCCCCATCTTCTCCGCGTATTTAAAGTCGATGTCCGTAATCCGCGTAATGCCCTCGGTGTAAATATCCTCATAATCCACTTCTTTTCCTGTTGCCATGGCTGTGAGAATGGCAATCTTACGGCAGGTGTCATGGCCTTCCACATCCGCCTCCGGATTGCGCTCTGCATATCCCAGGTTCTGGGCTTCCTTCAGGGCATTTTCAAAGGATTCCCCCTCTTTGTCCATCTTGGTCAGGATAAAGTTGGTGGTTCCGTTTAATATGCCTGTGATTTCCTCAATGCGCTCTCCCATGAGACAGCGGTAAAGAGGACGGATAATAGGGATACCTCCTCCCACGCTGGCCTCAAAAAAGAAATTCACATTCTTTCTCCTGGCAATCGCCAGAAGCTCCGTGCCATGGGCTGCCACAAGGGCCTTATTGGAGGTGACCACATGCTTGCCGGCCATAAGGCAGGCCTTCACGAATGGATAAGCGGGATTCAGTCCGCCCATGGTCTCCACCACAATCTTCACTTCCTCGTCCTGCTGAATCACCTTGAAATCATGGACAATCTTGTCTGCCACCGGACTGTCCTGGAACTCCCTTAAATCCAGAACATACTTTAACTCCACTTCCTGTCCTGCCTGGCCTGCTATGACATCCCTGTTCTTGTCAAGGATCTCCGCCACGCCGGAACCAATGGTACCATACCCCATAACTGCTGTCTTAATCATAATCTTCCGCTCCCTGTGTTTTATTCTCCTCTGATATTGAAAGGCACAACCCGGTCATTACTCCCTGGCAAGTATTTTGACGTAATGGATTCCGTCCAATACTTCCAGTTCCTCTATCATGCTGGATACATTGCCTGTATTCTCCCTTACCTCCACGCTCAACGTAAGCGTTGCCACGCCGTTGACCGGAATGCTCTGGTGAATAGTCAGTATGTTGGCCCTGTACACAGCCACCACGTGAAGCAGGTCACTGAGAAGTCCCTGTTCATCGTCCATCTGCACCACCAGGGTAATAGTTTTCCCCTTGGTGTTGTCATAGAAGGGAAATATGTCATCCTTGTACTTATAAAAAGAACTCCGGCTGATTCCCACCTTATCCGTGGCTTCCTGCACCGTAATGGCCCGTTCTGTCTCCAGAAGCTTCTTGGCCTCTACAACCTTCAAAAGAACCTCCGGCACGGCTTTCTGCTTCACCACAAAGTATTTGCTTTTGTCTTCCATTGTCCAATCCTTTCGTAGGTCCGGTGTATGTCCGCATTGGAAATACATCTGTACTCATGAGGAAGATATTAACACATTTTTATTTTAAATGCAACTGTTTTTCTCTAATTTTTCTTGATATACAGAGGATGAGGGATACACAAAGGACCGGAATTTTCCGGTCCCCTGCGCATTGGTTCTATTCTTATGCCTCATCTTCCCTGACATTCTTATCCGGGCATCCCAGACTCATCCAGCGAAGATAGGCGCTGATAAAATTATCAATTGCCCCGTCGAGCACAGCGTCCACATTACCGCTCTCCTCGCCTGTACGGTGGTCTTTGACCATGGTATAGGGCTGCAGCACATAGGAACGTATCTGGCTTCCCCATCCGATGTCCTTCACATCCCCGCGGATGCCCGCTGCCTTGGCCGCCTGTTCCTCCTGTTTTACCATAAGGAGCTTTGCCTTCAGCATCTGCATGGCCTTCTCCTTGTTCTGGAACTGGGAACGCTCATTCTGGCAGGTTACCACGATTCCTGTTGGAAAATGGGTAATCCGGATGGCTGAGGACGTCTTGTTGATGTGCTGTCCGCCGGCGCCGCTGGAGCGGTAGGTGTCCACGCGGATATCGTCGGGGTTCACCTCAATATCTATGTCCTCCTCAATATTGGGCATAACGTCGCAGGACACAAAGGAGGTCTGGCGTTTGCCCGCGGAATTAAAGGGCGATATACGCACCAGACGGTGCACCCCATGCTCAGAGCGCAGATATCCGTATGCATTCTCACCGTCAATCTGCACGGTGACAGATTTGATTCCCGCTTCCTCACCGTCCAGGAAATCCAGCACATGGGCCTTAAAGCCCTTGCTCTCAGCCCAGCGGCAGTACATGCGGTAAAGTATGCTGCACCAGTCACAGGACTCGGTTCCGCCCGCCCCTGCGTTCAGGCGCAGGATGGCATTATTGGAATCATATTCCCCAGAGAGCAGAAGCTTCATCCGCATATTCTCCAGGGTTTCCTTAAACTGTTCCAGCATCTCCTCAATCTCAGGAATCAGGGAGGAATCATTTTCCTCGTATCCCATCTGAATCATTACCTGGATATCCTCATACTGCTGCTCCAATGCCCGGTAGGTGTCCACCTCATCCTTCAGGTTCTTGGACTCCCTTACCATCCTGGTGGACTGTTCCGGCTCGTCCCAGAAACCAGGCTCCTCCATGGACTTATCTAATTCCGCGATTCTTCTGACCTTGTTGTCCAGGTCAAAGTGAATCCCTCACTTCCACTAATGGTTTGTCATACGTCGATAACGTATACTTAAAATTGTCTAACTCTACCACAGCTTCACCCACTTTCAATCTATATTTTGTGAGCCCCTGTTCAGGGCTGTTTCATGGTTATATGCAGCCATTTTCATAAAGGCCGGTGTTCAGATGATATCACACCGGCCCTGGTAATACGTCGATTATTTAATTCTTCCGTGGCACTGTTTGTACTTCTTGCCGGAACCGCATGGGCATGGGTCGTTGGGGTATATCTTCTGCTCTGCACGCTTCTTGGGAGCGCTTGGGGCAGATGCATCCTTATTGGTGCCGGTCACCTTGGCAGCCGCTTCACGCTCTACCTTCTGCTCTACACGGATATGGAACAGAATCCGGATTGTCTCCTCCTGGATGGAAGCCATCATGGATTCGTACATCTCGTAACCCTGCATCTTATATTCAACCACCGGATCCCTCTGACCGTATGCCTGAAGGCCGATACCCTCACGCAGTGCGTCCATATCGTCCAGATGCGCCATCCATTTGTTGTCAATTACCTTCAGCAGAACCACGCGTTCAATCTCACGAATCTGCTCAGGCTCAGGGAACTCAGCTTCCTTTGTCTCGTAAAGCTTGATGGCCTCTTCCTTCAGATTGTGCTTAAGCTCATTCTTTTTCATGGACTTCTTCTGTTCGTCGGAAAGAGTTACCGGCTTCAGAGGAATGACCGGGAGAAGGAGGTTGTTCAGTTCCTGTAAATCCCACTTATCCGGAGTCTGGTCATCGGACACGGAGATATCCACTGCATTCTCCACTGTATCCGTAATCATCTTGAGTACAAGATCGCGCATGTTGTCGCCGTCCAGCACCTTGCGGCGCTCTGCGTAGATAACCTCGCGCTGCTCATTGTTGACCTCGTCAAATTTAAGGAGCTGCTCACGGATACCGTAGTTGTTGCTCTCTATCTTCATCTGTGCCTTCTCGATGGCATTAGACAGCATCTTATGCTCAATCTGCTCTCCCTCAGGCACACCCATGGCCTCAAACATAGCCATAAGGCGGTCTGAACCAAAGAGCCTTAAAAGATCATCCTCCAGGGACAGGTAGAACCTGGACTCACCCGGGTCTCCCTGACGTCCTGAACGTCCGCGCAGCTGGTTGTCGATACGGCGTGACTCATGGCGCTCCGTACCGATAATCTTAAGACCGCCCAGTGCCTTGGTTTCCTCGTCCAGCTTAATATCCGTACCACGGCCAGCCATGTTGGTGGCAATGGTAACAGAACCGTGGATACCTGCATCTGCTACGATTTCGGCCTCCAGCTCATGGAACTTGGCATTCAGCACTTTATGGGGAATTCCCTTTTTAGTCAGCATCTTGCTCAGAAGCTCGGAAGTCTCAATGGCGATGGTACCCACCAGAACAGGCTGTCCCTTCTCATGTGCTTTCTCCACCTCATCCACAACTGCTTTGTATTTTTCTTTCTTTGTCTTATATACAGCATCCTCCAGGTCCTTACGAATCATAGGCCTGTTGGTGGGGATGACGATAACGTCCATGGCATAGATGTTGCGGAACTCTTTTTCCTCGGTCTGGGCAGTACCTGTCATACCGGCCTTCTTGGTGTACTTGTTGAAGAAGTTCTGGAATGTTACGGTAGCCAGGGTACGGGACTCGCGGCGCACATTTACATGCTCCTTTGCCTCGATTGCCTGATGGAGTCCGTCGGAATAACGGCGGCCGGGCATAATACGGCCCGTAAATTCATCTACGATCAGGACCTCGTCATCCTTTACAACATAATCCTTATCCCTGAACATCAGGTTGTTGGCGCGCAGAGCCAGGATAATGTTATGCTGAATCTCCAGGTTCTCAGGATCTGCCAGGTTTTCAATATGGAAGTACTCCTCCACCTTCTTGACGCCCTGTTCTGTCAGGTTGACCACTTTATCCTTTTCATCCACAACGAAATCGCCTGTCTCCTCAATCTCTTCGCCCATGATGGCGTCAATCTTGGAGAATTCCTTGGACACAGTGCCCCTCTCCAGCTGGCGGGCCAGTACATCGCACACCTCATAGAGCTTAGTGGATTTGCCGCTCTGGCCTGAAATAATAAGAGGCGTTCTGGCCTCGTCAATCAGAACGGAGTCAACCTCATCAATAATACAGTAGTCCAGATCCCGCAGCACCAGCTGCTCTTTGTAGATGGACATGTTGTCACGCAGGTAATCGAATCCCAGCTCATTATTTGTAACGTAAGTAATGTCGCAGGCATATGCCTCCTTACGCTGTTCGCTTGTCATGTCGTTCAGTACAACACCCACGGTCATGCCCAGGAATCTGTGGACCTGACCCATCCACTCAGCATCACGCTTTGCCAGATAGTCATTGACCGTTACGATCTGAACGCCTTTTCCCTTTAATGCATTCAGGTATGCGGGACAGGTGGATACCAGCGTCTTACCTTCACCAGTACGCATCTCTGCAATACGACCCTGATGCAGTACGATACCGCCAATCAGCTGTACTGGGAAATGCTCCATATTCAGAGTTCTTCTTGCCGCCTCACGGACTGTGGCAAATGCCTCCGGCAGAACGTCATCCAAAGTGGCGCCATCTGCAAGCCTTTCTCTAAAGATTCTGGTCTGGTCACGCAGTTCCTCATCCGACATGGCCATCATCTCGGGACGCAGTGATTCAATCTTTGTCACGATTGGCCTTATCATCTTCAGTTCTCTTTCACTGTGAGTCCCGAACACCTTTTCAATCAAGTTCATGGTATACTCTCCTAACTTCTTCCTATATAATAGAAACTAATTTTCAACCAGCGCCTGTATCTGCAGCATCTTCCCTACCATCTATTATCTGCCTGCTGATTCCTGTCTATTCCTTACCTTTCGCAATGCCTTTCATTGCGGACCTTTCAGATAAAATACTACAAATACTACGCCTATGATACAATCTTACTTATTGTAGCACTTGGGAAAGATTAATTCAACGGGTTAATGAAAAATTAACATTTTGTCCATATACGTTCCTGCTTTGAATCTATTTTCCCCAAACTTATGGTCAACCAAGCAGATTGCACAAAAAATGTGTTCGATTTTTTACCTGTCCACATTATCCCCAGAAGTTTATACACATTACCCCCAAAGTTATCCACATCCCAGTTTGTCCATTTTAAGGCAAAAAATAGTTATACACCAACTTATCCACATTATCCACAAGTTTATAACTTTTCATCTGTGCCTCCCATTCAGACTTTATAATTATTTTATTTTTGTACACTTCTGATAAACTTGATAAGTACGGAAGAAAAAACAAGGTTTTCTCTTGACATTTCAGGGAGTCTGCTATTAGGAATGCAATAGTCTTTAACTGCATTTGAAACAAATTTTTATAAAAAATTAAGATAAATTGTTAAACAATTCTTAGGTTCTAATTGTAATTTTGCAATAAATATGATATAATGTCACTATCCCAAGAAAAGGAGTTGATGTTTATGCGTTATACCATAACAGGACGAAATATTGAGGTAACTCCAGGTTTGAAGGCTGCCGTTGAAAAGAAGATTGGCAAGCTGGAACATTTCTTCACGCCGGACACCGAAGTAATCGTAGCGCTTAGCGCACAGAAAGACCGACAAAAAATCGAGGTGACTATCCCAGTCAAAGGCAATACCATCCGCGCGGAGGAATCCAGCACTGATATGTATGTATCCATTGATCTGGTAGAGGAAATCATTGAGCGCCAGATCCGCAGATATAGAAAGAAACTCATTGATAAGAAACAGGCCGCCATCTCTTTCTCCCAGGCCTTCATAGAGGAAGAGGACGAAGTACAGGATGACGAGATTCAGATTGTCAAGACAAAGAAATTTGCCATCAAGCCAACCATTCCCGAGGAAGCATGCCTCCAGATGGAGATGCTGGGACACAATTTCTACGTGTTCCTGAACGCGGATACAGACCAGGTGAACGTGGTCTATAAGCGTAAGAACGGAACTTACGGACTGATTGAGCCGGAGTTCTAAACCACGGATTCACTCATAATACGGACAAGCCGGCAGAACCGCTGTATGCGGCTGCCGGCTTGTCCCTTTCTGTATGCTGTGTCTTTTACGTCTTCTGCGCATCAAGCGCATTTTTTTTCGATCTAAGGTTGTTTATAAAACCAATCCTTCCTTCTTCAACAGATTCAACAGCTTTTCCGTTTCTTCTTCCGATGCCTCCAGCATGGGCCGGGCACATGTTCCGGTCATTCCAATGCCTCTCAATACCATGGCCTTCTTTATAATAGGAACAAACTGCTCCGCCACCGCGTACACGGCCATAAGGCGGTCAATCTTTACCTGATATTCCCGCAGAAGCCGGAAGTCCTCTTTTCTTGCTGCCTGTGCAAGCCTGGAGGCTGTTTCCGGAGCAAAGTTGGACAGCCCCGCAATACATCCGTTCCCCCCGCTTATGACATTGTGGGAGAAAAATTCATCAAACCCCGAATATACCAGGAATTCAGGATATTCCCGTTTCACGGTCTGTATCAATTCCCTGGTATGCCCCATCACATCCACAGTATCCTTTATCCCCACAATATTCTTCCTGCGGCGGGCCAGTTCAAGCACCACCTCCGGTTTCAGGTCATAACCAGTTCTGGCCGGGAAATTATACAGAAGCACCGGTCCATCCAGCTGCCCTGCCAGGGTATCGTAAAAATTCAGGATGGAACTGTCAGGCAGGTTAAAGTAATAGGGTGAAATGACCATGACTCCGTCCGCCCCCCTGTCAAGGGCAAAACGTGACAGCTCCACACATTCCTCAAAAACAGTTCCGCCGGTACCCACATACACGGTAACTCTGTGGTCCACATAATCAAGGGCTTCCTGAATCATGCGTTTCTTTTCTTCCATAGGGATGGCAAAAAACTCTCCAATGCTTCCCAATATCAAAATCCCATCCATTCCCCCCTCTATGAGCCACTGGTAAATCCTTTTGTTGGCTTCCATATCCACATGGCCCTCATGGTCAAACGCGGTTACCGCAGGTGTTATATATTTCGCATCCATAAAAAGCATCCTCCTCTAATCTTCATACCCTGCTCCCTCCATGGCGGACAGGGCGTTTCTGGTGTACCGGCCAAAGACGCCTCTGCAGCTTGGCCGCGGCTGCAGTCCTTCCGTTCTTCTCTCCTCCAGTATCCTAAGCGCCTCCTGGGATGATACTTCCTTCCCCTGTATTCCCACCAGTTCAAGGCTCCGCTTTTCCACGCTGTAGGATAGGATGTCTCCGTCCTTTACAAATGCCAGCGGTCCTCCTGAAGCAGCCTCCGGAGAGACATGGCCGATGGCAGCTCCCCTGGTTGCCCCGGAAAATCTGCCGTCCGTGACCAGCGCCACTGTCCCGTTCAAATCCTCATCGCATACGATTGCCTCAGTTGTCATAAGCATCTCAGGCATACCGCTTCCTCTGGGTCCCTCATACCGGATTACAATAATGTCTCCCCTGCGGATTTCTTTCTTCACAACAGCCTGGTAAGCATCTTCCTCACAATCAAAGACCCTGGCAGTCCCTTGATGCTCCCTCATCTCCTTTACACATGCCGCATATTTAATCACGGCTCCATCCGGGGCGATATTCCCCCGCAGGATGGCTATGGAGCCCTTCTCCTGCGTATCCTTCACCGGAAAAATCACCTGTTCCCGTTTCAGACCGCAGTTGCTCAGATATCCGGTATATCTGTCAAAAAAACCATCCCTCTGCAGATCGTCCAGATTTTCTCCAAGGGTTTTCCCGGTAACTGTCATCACATCCAGATTCAGCATATCCTTAAGGGCCAGCTCCACCATGGGAACTCCCCCAGCAAACCAGAATGCCTCCGTCAGGTGGCTGCCTCCGGGAGCTATGTTTCCTATATGCGGCACCTTGTGGTTAATCTCGTCAAACATCTCAGGAAGAAGTTCAATCCCCAGCTCCCTTGCAATGGAAGTAAGATGAATGACTCCGTTGGTAGACCCTCCGATGGCACTGTGGACCATCATCGCATTCTCAAAAGCCTTATCCGTCATAATCCGGCCTGGACGGATATCCTCACGGGCTAACTTCATAATAATCCGGCCCGCCCGGCGGGCCCATGAAAGGATGTCCCTCATGGTTGCCGGAATCAGGGCCGCTCCAGGCAGAGCCAGTCCCAACGCCTCGGCCATGCACTGCATGGTGCTGGCCGTTCCAAGAAAGGTACAGGCCCCCACGGAAGGGCATCCGGTCAGTTTGTAATCCCGTATTTCCTGTTCCGTAATAGCGCCTTCCCGCTTTTGTCTGAGGGATATATCGCCTGCCTTCAGGGATGTGGTCATTTCCGGTCCGTTTCTCATACTGCCTCCCGGTATGAATATGGCCGGTATATCAAGTCTGGCCGCCGCCTTAAGCTGGGCAGGCACTGACTTGTCGCAGGATGAAGCCAATATCATTCCATCCCAGGGATATACGCGTCCGTGTATCTCTATCATGTCGCATATGGCCTCCCTGGATGCCAGGATATAGTTCATGCCGTCATGTCCCTGCGCGCACCCGTCGCAAATATCCGTAGTGTGGTACTGGGCAGGAAATCCGCCTGTTTCAAATACACCGTATTTAGCCTGCTCCATAATCCCCGCCAGATGCACGCTTCCCGGATGGCTGTCGCCAAAGGCGTCCTCCAACAGGATCTGAGGTTTCCTGATATCCTCCTCTTCCCATCCGCTGCCCAGCTGCAGCGCGTCAAACTGTGCCCAGAGCTCCCTTTGGGGAGCGCTTTTCTGTTTTATATCCATATGCCTGTCACCTCTTATGATTCTTTCCATACTCCTTTAAATTTTCCGCCTCGATCCACGTTACATCCACAGGATATTCCTTACTGATTTCCCGTCCCTCCACCGCGTCAGCCAGCTTGTCCACCAGAAGACTGCCTATGGCTTCGCTGTTCTGGTCCACAATTCCGGTAATCAGTCCTTCATCCACCCCCGCCTCAAGGGTGGGGGAATAGTCGAATCCGTAGTGATATAAGACCCCCTCCTGTTTCTGGGATCGGATGGCTTCCATAGTTCCTGTTATGACCGACTCCGTTCCCAACGTGAATACCGCCCTCAAATCAGGATACGACATAATTTGGGTCTCCAGCTGCTCCCTGGCCCTTGATACGCTTAAGTCGTTGATTATCCACTGACACCATGTAAAATGTCCGGCTTCATCACCCATGGCTTCATCAAATCCATCTTTCAATCCTCTATACCGCTCCACCATATTCTGGGCGGAACCGCTGTAAGTGACTGTTGTCAGCATTCCCCCTGTTATACCTCTCTTCTTCAAATCCAGGGCCCCCTGCTCACCCAGCCTTTTTCCGGCTTCATAATTATTTGTGCCAATATAAGAAAGACGGTTGGCGCTGGTCCTGATATCTGTGTCATAGGTAACCACCTTTATACCTGCCTCCATTGCCTCCGCAGCCTTCACATCAAACATCTCCGGTTCCAATGCAGCCATGGCAATGCCATCTGCTTTCTGGTCAATCGCCTCCTGTACCATCTCGATGAGTTTCTGAGGCCTGGAAGAATCTCCGGGCTGGCCGGATTTCACCACCAGGCGGATTCCCCTTTCCCCGGCCTTCTGTTTTGCACTGTCAATCAGAGGTTTCCAGTAAGGCCCTTTTTCATTCAGCGTAATCAAATAAAACATTGGTCCCTCCCCGCTCCCGGTTCCCGTACCGGCCTGGTTTGCGCACCCCGCAAGACCTGCTCCCGCGGCAAGGACCAGACAGGCTATCAGCCATAAATTCCATCGCATACCGAGTCTCATACAGATTCTTCCTTCTTCTTTCTGAAATAGTCCATTACAATGGCTGCCAATATCATAAGCCCTGTCACAGCCTGCTGGCCGTAGGTATTTAACCCGGCTACGGCCATTCCGTTTTTAAAAATCTCAATGATAAGCAGGCCAAGAAATGCCCGTTCCATACCGCCTGCGCCGCCTTCAAACCGGATTCCTCCTATAATGACTGCGGCGATAGCATACGCCTCCAGCCCCATGGCCTCACTGGATGCCCCCACATTCAAATAGGACATAAGGATGACCCCTGCTATTCCGGCTAAGGCGCCCTCAATAAAATACACCTTGAGAAGATGGCTGTTCACCCGGATGCCTGCCAGGCCGCTGGCTTTTTTGCTGGCTCCCACAGCATAGCAGCAGCGCCCGAATATGGTATACTTCATCACCAGTACCACGGCTGCTCCCAGCACCAGGAATATAAGAAAGTTTGAATATATCATGCCGCCAAACAGATTTGTATTGGATATTCTGTAAAACCAGCCCGGAAGGCCCCCAATAAGCACACCGCCTGTAATCATCTGCGTCAGGCCCCGAATCATGTAATTGCTTCCCACTGTTACTATAAATGGTTTTAATTCAAACCTCGTAATCAAAAAACCGTTTAAAAGTCCCCAGGCCCCTCCGCACAGAATGCCTGCTGCCACACATACAACAGGGTGGCACCCGTAAACTGCCAGATAGGCAGCCATGGTTCCCGCACATGCCGTAATGGCCCCGCATGACAGGTCAATACCGCCGGAAATCATCAGCATTGCCACACCCAGCGTGGCAATCCCCAACACAGGTATGGAACGAAGGAAATTGGACAGATTTCCTCTGGTGGCAAAGACCGGAGAAATATACGAAAAAACCGCAATCAGAAAAAGGAGCAGACCAATCATCCAGTACTCCGACATTCGTTCTTTCCAAACCATGTTCTTCCTCTGCATCATGACATCTGCCCCTTTTTCATATGTAATAACAGCCCGCCGCCGTCTAAGTAAATAATAACTTTAGTTTATCAGAGAACCTGTATTTTATCAATGCAGCATTCCCTTCAGCACTTCCAGATACCCCTCATTTTTCACGCAGTTTTCCAGCTTAAAAGCACACGCGATACGCTCCAGGCTATCCTCCCCGTATCCTTTAAAGCGTCTGGCATAAGCAGGCTGAAGCATGGCTCCCGCATATCCGTTCAGGACTCCATAATTCATAACAAACGCATTGGACGCCCTGTCAATCCGCGTTTCTCCCATCACATCCAGTATATAGTCGGCCAGTACGCGTGATTTTCTCCTTCCCTCAGCCACGCCAGCGTAATCTGCCACAAAATTTTCAGCTCCCAGAATCCGCTTTTGTTCCTGTACCGGCTGGATAATTTTCATATATTCACTGTCCGGATCCAAAAATACCCATCCCATAATTCCCGGATCCTTATACGTCCAGGTGGTCCAGTGGACCCCGTGCGCATTGTAAATGCCCAGCTGGTCTTCCATGGATTTAAGCCGGTAAGGTATCTCCTCCTTATACCCATGATACTGGGAGCCAAACTCTCCCACCCACAAGGGCACATGATGTTTCATGGCAAAGCGGGTGCCCTGATGGTCCAGAAATGCATTTTCCTGTTTGTTTTTATCCCAATATACCCCGTCATAATATCCCGGATAGCTACCCGGACCATACCCTGGCGGAATGTAATTATGGCTGCTGTAAACCAGATTTTCCTCAAAGGGAGCGTCCAGTCCGGCAAAATCTCTGGAGTAATTGTCGCCTTCCAGGAAAAGTATATGTCTTTTATCTATTTTTCTCACTGCCTCTGCAATTTCCCGGTACAGCCGGTTAATGGCATCCCAGTCGGATTGGTAGAATTCGTAAAAATCATAGGCATGCTCACCGGTGGGCGTGCCGGTGGAAGGTTCGTTCATAAGATCGTACCCGGCTACCGCGCTCCTGTCCCTGTACCGCTTGGCAAATTCCTCCCATAGCGCGATAATCCGTTCCTGGAAATGACGGTATTTCCACAGCATCACCGCGCCCCTCTCATTGTCGCTGTGCCAATGGCAATTCTGCCAGCCGGCCAGGGCATGCATATCCAATATTACGTAGATTCCCTCTTGCTCGCAGGCATCCAGTATACGGTCCAGACGTTTAAATCCCTCCTCCTTATACACAAAGGGGTTCATATCATCCTCAAAATGCTTATAACTCAGCGGGATCCTGATACAATTGGCCCCTGTTTCCCCAATGAACCTTATATCGTCTTCATTCAGGAAATTATCCAGAATTTTCTCAAAAAACAATTCTGACTTTCCTGCCCCCATTGCTTTTGCAAACTCCCGTTTCATACCGCTTTCTGTGCCAGGGTAGCCGTTAATGAAGTCTTCCATATTCATCCAGCCGCCTACACAGGTTCCCCTGAGATAGACCTCCGTGCCGGACTGGTCCACAATTTTTCCGTTTTTTACCTGCAAAAAATCCATATTCTCTCCTCCTTCGCCCTTTTTCTATTCGTTGTCACAGCACCAGCTGTGCCATCAAAGGTTTTTCCTCCATCAGGCGGCAGCTTCTGTCATCCGGCTGGCTTCCGCCTGCGAATACATGAAACCTCCGGCCATCCGGCCGCCTCTGCCCACTCTGGTCCACCACATAAAATGCATGGGCCGGAAGGCAAAAATTCACCGTTCTCTCTTGTCCTGCTTCAAGGCCAACACGGGCAAATGCGCAAAGGGTGTGGTTTCTGACCGCCAACGGGGAATCCAGATTTTTCACATATACCTGGACCACCTCCTCCCCATACAGCATCCCGTCATTTTTGACCGCAACCGATACCAGGACATTCCCATTCTCATCCGGCAGGCAGGTCAGGTTCCCATACTTATATTTGGTATAGGAAAGGCCGAATCCAAAGGGATAAAGCGCTTCCCCCTCCATGTACCGGTAAGTCCTGTTGGTCATGCTGTAATCTTCATAGGGCGGCAGTTCATCTTCGGACCGGTAAAATGTAACAGGAAGCTTTCCTGAAGGATTGTTCTCACCAAAAAGAGTTTTTGACACTGCAATTCCTCCCTCTGCACCGGGATACCACGCCTGAAGGATTGCCTTTACACTCTCTGCCTGGGACAGCCACTTTAAATCCATGGCGCTTCCTGTCATGTTTACCACCACAAGAGGTATGCCTGTCTCAATGAGGGCATTTAACATACATCTCTGGGAATTGGGAAATGCCAGCGAAGGTTTGTCCGCCATGCTCACCGCCTCGTCAAAGCGGTTGCCCAAATCCTGCTGTTCTCCCTCATAGCGTTCATCCAGCCCGATACAAACAACGGCAATACCGGCTTCCCTGGCCGCTGTTACCGCCTCGCTTATGCGATCACCCGGCAGTGCGGCAAGCCGTTCTACTTTCTCCTTCATAGTGTGGCAGCCTTCCGAATAGTAGATTCGGGTATCCTCTCCCAAAAGGGCTTCAATCCCCTCCAGAACCGTCACATATCTGGGCGCCGTTCCATGGTAATTGGCAATAAGCGGCCAGCGGCTGTCCGCATTAGGGCCAATTACTGCCAGCTTCTTCATATTCCGGTTAAGGGGCAGGATATTGTCATTTTTCAGAAGAACCATGGATTTTTCTGCTGCCTTTATGGCCAGTCTGCGGTGTTTTCTGCATCCCACTGTCTCATAGGGAATATTGTGATATGTGCATTCTCTGTCAAACAGCCCAAGCCTGAGCCTGGTACGCATGGCATGTACCGCAGCCTGTGTGATATCCTCTTCTGATACCAGCCCCTTTTCCCATGCGCTTAAAATGTGCAGGTACGTATTGCCGCAGTTGATATCACAGCCGTTTTTCAATGCCATGGATGCCGACTCTGCGGCCGTATCCGTCACCTGATGGTTTTCATGGAAATCTTTTATAGCCCAACAATCTGAAACAAAATATCCGTCAAACTTCCACTTTTTCTTGAGGATATCCTGAATCAGAGTCTTACTGCCGCAGCATGGCTCCCCGTTCGTCCGGTTATAGGCGCCCATGACGCCTTCCACCTTTCCCTCCACCACACATGCCTCAAACGCAGGCAGATATGTCTCCCAAAGGTCTTTCTGGCTGACTCTGGCATCAAATTCATGGCGCTTTTCCTCCGGACCGCTGTGCACTGCAAAATGCTTTGCACACGCAGCAGCCAAAAGGTACTCTCCGTCTCCCTGGACTCCTTTGATGAATCCCACTCCCAGCCTTCCGGACAGATAAGGGTCCTCTCCAAATGTTTCATGTCCCCTGCCCCACCTGGGATCACGGAAAATGTTCACATTGGGAGACCATAGGGTAAGTCCTTTGTAGATGTCCCTGTCCTCCTGGGCCGCATATGCATTATATTTGGCTCTGGCCTCCGTCCCCACCACAGCGCCTATTTCCTGCATCATATCCTCATCAAACATGGCCGCCATGCCGATGGCCTGGGGAAACATGGTAGCGGTTCCTGCTCTGGCGACTCCGTGGAGCCCTTCATTCCACCAGTGATATCTGGGGATACCCAGGTGCCCGATGGCCGGGGCGTCAAACCGAAGCTGGGAAGCCTTCTCCTCCAGCGTCATCTGTCCCACCAGTTCCCTTGCTCTTTTCTCAAAATCCATATCCGCATTCTCCTTTCCTTAACCCTTGACCGCTCCCTGTGTCAATCCGTTCACCACCTTCTCCTGCGCAAAAAAGTACAGAAGGATAACGGGAAGGGATCCCACCAGGATCGCAGTAAGGACTGCCGGTATGTTAACAGACTGCATTCCGTAAAATTCACGGATTCCCAACGGCAGGGTTTTATTCGCTGAGCTGGTGATCAGAACATTGGCATTGATGAACTCATTCCATATATTCAAAAACGTGTACACCACAATTGTGGATATAGCCGGTCCCGACAAGGGCAGTATGATATTTTTAAACGTTCCCACAATGCTGCACCCGTCAATAATGGCTGCTTCCTCCAGCTCTTTTGGGATTTCCTGGAAAAATTGGGTCAGTATGAACACTGCGATGGGTATGTTATAGCTGACATAGGGTCCCACCAGACCGGCCAGGGAATCGGTCAGCCCTATACTGCTTAACAGGGTAAACGTAGGAATCAGGGTCGTATGTACAGGAATCATCATTCCGGCGATAATAGCAAAGTACAGCAGATTTTTCCCCCGATAACGCATTCTGGCAAATGTAAAGGAAATCATGGAAGATACCACTACAATAATGAACACGCTGATTGCAGACACAATAACACTGTTGAGAAAATATCTCAGAAAATCCGGTTTCAGGATCATCTGGTAATTGCCCAGATACGGCTCTTTGGGCAGCATCCAGATATTTGTCAGGTACTCTCCCATTCCCTTGAAGCTGTTGATAACCAGAAACAGAAACGGAAATCCTGTAATCAGGGCAATGACAATGCTGATTACATAGAGAACCGTATGCATTACTCTTCTTTTTAACAATACGCCCATATTATGCCGCCTCCTTATTTCTGGTAATGTACAGGAATATACAAGCTATGGCAAAGCACAGGATAAACATACTGGCTGCAATGGTGCTGGCATATCCCATGCGGAACTCCGTAAATCCTTTTTTATACATATAGGTGGCCATAAGTTCCGTTGCCTTGTTGGGGGCCCCGCCCATCATTACATAGAACAGATCAAAATATTTAAGAGAACCTACCAGCTGCAGCACCGCGGCTGAGCGCAGCGTGGGCATGAGCAAAGGCAGGGTAATCCGCCAGAAACACTGGTTCCCATTGGCGCCGTCTATTTTTGCTGCCTCATAAATATCGGCTGAAATATTGGTCAGCCCTGCCTTTAATATAATCATGTAAAAGGGAATGAACTGCCAGCATATGACGAACATAATGGAAGGCATAGAGGAACTTCCCTCCAAAAATGCGATGCTCTTCATCCCAAGCTTCTGCATGAGATTGGCCATCAGGCCGAAATACGGATCATAAAACAAAATCCACATAATGCCTGTTGCCACGGTGGAGAGAAGCATGGGCATAAAGAATACCGTGCGGAAAAAGCGTGTTCCTTTTAATTCCTGATTAATAAGAAGCGCCAGAAGCAGCGCTCCCGGAAGCTGGATTGCCACGGATACAATCACCAGGATTACATTGTTTTTCATGGCATTCCAGAAAAACGAATCCCCAAACAATTCAATATAATTACCAAGGCCGATAAAGGTCCGGTTAGCGCTGATCCCCTTCCAGTCCATGAAGCTGTAGAAAAATGTCCTGACGATTCCCACCACATTAAACGTACCGTAAAAGAACAGTGCGGGAAGCACAAACAGCGCTATGATTCCAATATGTTTATTTCTTCTGGTCATATGATTTCTCCTTCTGACAGAGCGTTATCCGGAATGAGGGCGCTGTCCGCAGCACCCTCACATACCGAAATCAACTTATGTTACTTTGCCAAATCCTTTTGTGCCTGGGCTTCCATATCAGCTGCCGCTTGTTCCGGTGTGGTGGTAAGGCCAAAAAGATCATATGTGGTCTGCTTGTGCAGATTCCCTAATTCTGTAGGAAGGAACTGGTCATAGAAGTTCTGCATGTAGGAGGCATTTACCAGAAGATCCTCCATCTGCTGCAGCTTGCTGTCCTTAATGTCCACGCCCTTTATTCCGGTAAGGATACCCGCCGTATCGGACATATCCTGGGCATATTCCTGGTCTGTCAGGGCCTTTACCAGTTCCATGGCTTCCTGGGGATGCTCACAGGACGCAGCGATGGAATATCCGTTGCCGCCGCCGAGAATCTCGTCCGCCTTGCCCTTTCCGCCTTCAATCACCGGATAATTGAATAATCCCAGGTTATTCTCATAGAAATCCGGCTGCTCGGATTTGCAGTTGGCAACAAAGCTGTTGGTCTGTACGATATGGGCTGCCTGGCCGCTGTAGAACAGCATACGGGAACCGCCTGTATCATAGTTGATGCCGTTAGCGCCTTCCGGATAATATCCCTTTTTAACCCAGTCCTGAATCCTCTGTCCGGCTTTGATAAAGCTTTCATCCTCAAAGGTGGCGTTTCCTGTCCTGTTAAACGCATCCAGGAATGTCTGGGAACCGCCTTCCCTCAGAGACAGCCAGATAAAGGTAAGGGCGCCCGGCCACTGGCTGGAATTTCCCAGGGCAAAGGGGATGATACCGTTGTCTTTTAATACCTGGCAGTTTGCCTCCAGCTCGTCCACTGTCTCCGGAACCTTAAGCCCTAATTCCTCATATATTTTTGTGTTGTAGTATACAGGAGCCGCGCCGGCCCTGAACGGCACCGCCCAGTACTTCTCGTCTATCTCAAACAGAGACAGGGCTGATTCATGATAGATATCTGAGATTTCCCTGACATTCTGGTCAATATCCAGAACCTTGCCCTCTTCCACAAAGGACTGAAGCCATCCTCCGCCCCAGGAGATGAATATATCCGGTTCCTCCCCGGCAGCCATGGCTGTGGTAAGCTTTGTCTTATACGGATCATTCTCCATAGGCACCTGCTCTACCTTAACGTTGGGGTGGCTGGCCTCAAACCGTTCAATACAGCGTTTTACCACTTCCAGCCTCTTCGCGTCATTTTCAATATGCCATAAGGTAAGGGTAATATCCCCGTTTCCGTCTTTCTGGTTCTTTTTGTCCTGACCGTCTGCCGCAGCGCTCTCCCGGGACTTATCCTGGGCTGCCGTAGTCCCCGGTTCCTGGGCAGAACCTCCACATCCCGCCAGAGTTCCTGCCATCATGGATGCCGCCAAAATACATGCAAGTAATTGTTTCTTCATACTCCTTCTCCTTTCATACCTCCGTTTGTTTACTGATGGAACTTATCATAATGTGCTTTTCGATTTTTCACAATGCACCGATTTTTAGAATATGTGTATTATTTCTATTTTTCACTCTTCATTCTACTATTTTTGTGCACTTTTAACCCTCCATTTATTTGACACCTAATTTTCATTGTGCTATATTATTGACACACCAAAGAGAGAAAGAAGGATTCCTGTGCTTACTGAAAGAATGAAGGTACTGATTGCCGATGATGAATACCTGATATGTGAACTTATCAAAAAAATGATATGTTGGGAAGAATTAGGCCTGGAGTTTACGGGTTTTGCCCATAACGGACAGGAACTACTCCAGAAAATCCAGGAGCACAGACCTGCTATTGTAATTACTGATATAAGCATGCCTGTTATGGACGGCATCGAACTGATTCGCCAGACCAGGTATCTTAATATCCCCTGCCGTTTTATCATCGTAAGCGGCTATAAACAATTTGAATATGCCCATAATGCACTGAAATACGCCGTGGATGATTATATCCTAAAGCCCATCAGTGAAACAGAACTCAATCAGGCCCTTAAAAAAATCCTGGAGGAATTACGGCAGCATCCTGTCTCTGGCAGTGAAGACCTTTGTGCTGTCCATACCGAACACCCAGGTAAATCCTTCTTTTTAAAACGAATCATATGGGAAATACAGGATTCCTCCATCACGCTGGATCATGTGACAGAAGAGTATGGCATTGATTTCAAACCCGGACTTTTCCGCATCCTCTGCATCAAGCTGGACTTTGACAATCAGGGAGCAGATAACCCTGACCACATGGGTTCCCTGAATAAAAAACTGATTTCCATGTTCCATGAGGACCTGGCGGATCTCTGTTACCAGACACTCTCCTGCGTGGAGGACAACACTATCTGCTTTGGCGTAAATTATCCCGTAATGGCTGACATCCGTTTTCAAGCCTGCCTGACGGAATTCTACCAGAAAGCGTACAATCTTCTGGATATGTTTGCAGGATTAAAAATCACGATAGGGGCAGGTGCTGCCTACTCGGAGGTTTCTTCCTTCAGCCGTTCCTATAAGGATGCCACAGACGCATTGTATTACCGCATTCTGGCCGGATGCGGCCAAATCCTGTTTTGGGAAAAGACTGCGCCTGTTCCCCACCTGTCACGGGAAGAAAAGGAAGCATATCTCCATCAATTTAGAAAAGCCGTGGAATCCGTTCATTTTGCGGATTTCATGGCCACCTTGAACCAGCTGTTTTTCAAACCAAAGCATCTTTTTCCGTTGTTTGATGTCATATCCATGATGCAGGATATCTGCCAGATGCTGATACATATGGATATTTCCCTGGAACAGGGGGATCTGTCGCTGGACTATCTTTCCACCCAGATTCATTACGCAATTGACAATGCATTATCTCTGGAGGCCCTGAAAGCTGCTGTGGCTGAACCGGTATCCTATATATTTGAGAATATACACAAGGCTGTACAGGCCCAAAATGCCCGCCCTGTGCGCACTGTCCTCAGATACATAGAGGAACACTATGCGGATTCCATACGCCTGGAGGATGCGGCTCTGCTGGTTTCCTTAAGCCCGGCCTATCTCTCCAACATTTTCAAGAAGGAAACAGGTGAAAACTTCGTGGATTACCTGAATTCATACCGGATCGAACATGCAAAAACAAAGCTCAAGGACTCTAACCTGTCCGTCAACGAGATTTCATATTCGGTAGGATTTCAGGATGCCCGTTATTTCAGCAAGCTCTTCAAGAAATACGTGGGCATTACCCCAAAGGATTACCGCAAGATATACAGTTGATAAGAAGAATAAGGCGGGACGAAACATGAAATTTCTCACAGAAAAAAAATTGCAGAAGCTCCTGGAAGAACATACACAGGCAGCCATGATTGACAGGGCCAGATACTACGAGAATGAAATTCTCAAAAAACAGACTGAGCTTCTGACACTTCAGAACCAGATTAATCCTCATTTTTTGTATAACGCCCTGGAGTGCATACGTGCCCAGGCCGTATTAAACGAAATGCCGGAAATAGCAGATATCACCTACTCCCTGTCAAATTTTTTCCGCTACAGCATCAGCACAAAAAGTGATTTCGCGACCTTAAATGACGAAATCAACGTCATCAACAATTACATGAAAATTCAGCAATACCGGTTCAGGAACCGTTTTCTTCTGAATGTAAACCTGCCGGATTCCTGGGACAGCATTATGGACGCGGTGCTTCCAAAGCTAACCCTGCAGCCCATAGTGGAGAACAGCATTGTCCATGCATTTACGGACATAGCCGGCCAGGGTATCATTACCATAGAGGCAGTGTCTACGAAAAAGCACATCAATATACGCATATCCGACAATGGAAAGGGCATGGATTCCTCCACACTGCAGAAGCTCAACCAGTCCCTGAACCAGGAATATCATGTCTCTCCCGCATCCGGCAAAAAAAGCACTGGCATCGCACTGTGGAATGTCAACCGGAGGCTGAAGCTGGTATTCGGGGAAACCTACGGGCTCCACGTATCCAGCACTCCTTCCCTGGGAACAGATGTGGAAATCCACATTCCCTATCTTTCCATTCAGTCAGATGACTTTTCCTTGTCAGGAGGAAATGCCCATGCCTGAAGAACTATACCGCATACAGGACCTGTGCTTCCAAAAAGACCATTCCTTCCTCATCAACCACCTGGACATGTACCAGTACAAGGGGGAGTCCCTTGGGCTTTTGGGGCTGCATGATTCCGGCAAGACTCTGCTTTCACTGATTCTCTCCGGGCAGGTATCCCCCTGCGCAGGAAAGTTCTGTTATGAGGAAAACCCGGCATCACACCGTGTACTCTCCTCCAACACTGCATTGATACAAAGGAGCAGTTCTCTGATTCCCTCTCTCTCTGTCATGGAGAATATTTTTGTGATACGGAAGCATAAATACGGAACTTATCTTGTGCACAGAAAGCTGATACTGCATGAAACCCTGAACTGGATGAATGAGCTGGGACTGTCCATATCACCTCAGGAAAAAGTATGCTGCCTGACAAAGACAGAACAATATCTGGTGGAAATCCTGAAGGCTTACATTCTGGGAGCAAAGCTGATTATCCTGGACGACATCCCTCTTTCCTTTTTCCAGACGCCTCAGTTTTCCGGAATGTTCCAGTATCTGAGAACCAAAGCCATTTCCTTTCTCATAACCTCCTGTGATATCAACCAGCTCCAGCTCTTTTCCGACCGCATATACTTTATGGCTGACCACCGGACCATTAAATGGATTTACAATGAGAAGAGAAATACAGTGGATATTTCCACGCTGTACAGCCGCCCCATAATTTACCGCGAAATCCCCTCCCAGGCCTCGGGCGAGATATCCCTTCGCGTAGACGGGCTCTGCCATGGATCCTTGTATAATATCTCCTTTCACCTGCATGAAGGAGAAATCGTAACTATTTTTGATTTATTCCGGAATGCATCATCACAGCTTCTGGAGTCCATGTTCCATCCCCAGAGGACAGCATCCGGTTCCATATCCGTCTATGGCAAGACGGTCAGCCATGAGGGATGTCCTAGTCTGATTAACGCGGGTTTTGAATTGGACGACTGTATCTTTGAACCGCTCCCTACCAGGGATAATATCTGTATCAGCAATTACAAAAAAGCTGCCGGGCCCATGGGCATATTAAAGCAGACCCGGATGCAGTATATGGAGCAGGCCTTTCTGGCGGAATATAAAAACGAGGGTTTCACATCCAGGACATCCTGCCGCCATCTTCCCAAGAAGGAAAAGCTGGCCATGTATCTTTACCGCTATGAATTTCTTCGCAAGAAGATTATATTTTGTGTCAATCCTGAAAAGTATATTGACTATGAAACGGTTTATGTATTAAAAAATGCACTTCAGCGCATAGCCAACAATGGAAATACCGTTTGCATCATTACCTGTGATTTTGAAAAAGTGTATACTCTGGCCAGCCGCCACCTGATTCTGTCATCAGATTCCATTCAGGAATACACCAAAAATGCTTAACATCCGGGATGCAGCGGTACAACGGCAAAGGCTTCTGCATATTCGTAATCACTACGAATCCGCAGAAGCCCTGTTTCATAATCATATGTCTGTCATCATATATTTGTCATCATATATTTGTCATTTCTTACCTGTCATCTCTTAATCCAAAAACGTAACAGCCTTACAGGGTGTCCTGTAATTTGCCGGCGTGATGCAGATACCCGTAGTGGGGTTGCTGGCGTGGATAACCTGGCCGCCGCCGATGTAGATGGCCACATGGTTAATGTAATCGCCGCTGGCGTAGAACAGCAAATCTCCCGGCTTGGCATCACTGACTGGTATGGACTTTCCTCTGGCAGCCTGGTCCCTGGAGCTTCTTCCCGTACTGATGCCGAAATGGGCAAATACGCTCTGAGTAAATCCGGAACAGTCAGCTCCGCTTGTCAGGCTTGTCCCGCCGTACACATAGGGATTGCCCAGGAACTGTTTTGCGTATGCCACCACTGCGTTACGGGTAGCAGAAGCCACCTCTGTGGAGGTTCCGCCAGGTGATCCCGGCCCCTTGCTGTCCACTGTCTCAGGTGCTTTTGCCGTTGTGGGCGCTGCCACCGTGCTGTCCTTGCCGTTCTCAGGATTGGCCGCGATGGTGGTGACGGCGTCTGTTCCCTTTGTCTCCTCTTTCTTGGGAGCTGTGGTGGCAGGAGCCTCCGTGGTCTTCTCGGCCTTTGTGGTGGCTGCCGTTGTCTTCTTGGCCGCATCTGCCTTCTTCGCGTCCTCCAGAGCCTGCAGGGCCTTCTCCGCATCTTCCTTGCGCTTGGCCTCCTCTGCCGCCTTGGCCTTCTCCTCTTCCACCGATACAGCCTTGTTAAACTCCACACTGGTCTTCATATATTCCTTGAACACATATCCTTCCAAATCTGAATCCACCTGCACCTTCAGGAAATCACCTTCCTCGCCCGTAACCACATAATGGGCGCCCTCTGACAGCAGTGTCAGTGTCTTTCCTTCCATGTCAGGACTTTGTCTCAGACGCAGGCTGGGGGTGCCCACTATGGTGCCATAGGTGGTTCCCACCTGCTTGGCCCTGGATTCTGCCTGCTGTCCTGTAACAAAGTAATCAGCTTTTATGTAGCCGGTCACGGAACCGGACTGAATCTTGTACCATTTTCCGCCCTCTCCGTCCACCGTGTCCAGGATGGTGGCCGCGCAATCATTGTTAATCTTGCCGGTGACACCGCTGCTGGTATTGGCCTCTGTACGGATGTTTACCGTGCCGTTTATCTTGGACACGGCAATGTTGTCATACGCCGAGGACTTTGGTTTGGACGCGGTCTCCTGGGCAGTCTTTGCCTTACCGGCGTCTCCTGACGCGCTGCCGGACTGGCCGCTTGCCTTATTGCCGCTGCCCTGGCCGCTGGCGGAACCAGCGGCTGTATTTGACTGGGCTGATTTGTTCTGTATGTTGGAATAGGATGAAGCCAGCTGCTTTTCCGGCTCTGTATTCCCTGCATAATAATTATTCAGCGCAACGGATATACCCGCCAGAGAAGAGCCTGTCTCCAGGTTTGTGGACGCCATAGCGTTCACAGAAAGCGCGCAGCTGCACAGACCGCTGAGCACGATTACTTTCTTCCAGTTATTCATCTGTAGCCTGCCTCCCCTAATTCTCTACCAGATACCGCTCCACACTGGTTATGGCGTTTGCACCGTCCGCAGCAGCTGTAATAATCTGACGAAGCGGCTTGGTCCTCACATCGCCTGCCGCAAAGATACCGGGTGCCGATGTCACAGTATCCTCCCCGGCCCTGATATAGCCGTGGTCCATATCCACCAAACCCTCAAAGGCCCTGCTCTCCGGTGTTATGCCCACTGCGATAAACACGCCCTGTACATCCAGTTCTCTTTTCTGTCCATTTTTTACATTGGTCAGGGAAAGACTCTTTACCATTCCATCCCCATTGATACTGTCGGCCACTGTGTCCCATATTACCTCCACATTATCCAGGGACAGCAGATTCTCCTGCAGGCTCTTGGCTGCCCGCAGTTCATTTCTCCTGTGAATCAGATACACCTTGCTGCACATACGCGCCAGGAAAATGGCATCCTCCACAGCCACATCGCCGCCTCCGATGACAGCCGTGACCTTATTGCGGAAAAATGCCCCGTCGCAGGTGGCACAGTAGGACACTCCGGCTCCTGCCAGCTCTTCCTCACCCGGCACGCCCAGCTTCCTGTGCACAGCTCCGGTGGCAAGTATAAGAGACCTGGCCTCATAGGTATTTCCCTGGCACACCACGCCCTTGATTGCGCCTTTTCCTCCATCCTGGATATTCAGAACCTCGTCCTCCACGAACCGGGCTCCCAGACGGTCTGCGTGTTCCCGGAATTTAATCCCCAGGTCGTATCCGCCGATTCCGGGAAGTCCGGGATAGTTGTCCACCTCATAGGTGGTCAGGACCTGGCCTCCGCTGACCATTGCCTTTTCTACCACAAGAGTGTCCAGCTTTGCCCTCTGGGCATAAACAGCAGCCGCCAGACCTGCCGGTCCGGAGCCGATAATAATCAAATCATAAATATGAGACATAGTTTCACCTTTTCCTTTTATTCGATCCAAGCCGATATTTTCACTGTTTTGTTTCAATCCGCACCCGGTAATGAAACAGAGTACGACTGTTTGTTTCCGGCAATGCATCCATCCGCCTGTTGGGGCGGGGGTATTTTAGCTTCTTTTGTTAAACAATTTGTAATTATTATATCACAAATAAATTATTTATTACAATTCAATTTCTTACAATTCTATCATTGGTATGGTAAAATATGTTATAACCCATAACAGAAAGGATGTGTATCTTATGCCGCGTAAAACCGTACTGGTCACCGGAGCCTCCAGAGGCATCGGCAAGGCCGTGGCAGTTAAGTTTGCAAAGAAGGGCTATAATGTGGCTATCAGCTGTGTCCACAGGGAGGAACAGCTGATGCAGACCCGGAAAGAAATCGAATCCTTCCAGGTCCCCTGCCTGGCATACAAAGGAGATATGGGGGACATGGCTTGCTGTGAGGAGCTGTTCCTTAAGATTAAAAAGATGTTCGGGGGCGTGGATGTCCTTGTGAACAATGCCGGCATCTCCTATATCGGACTTCTCCAGGATATGACTCCGGCAGACTGGGAGCGCATGCTGCGCACCAACCTGACATCTGTTTTCAATTGCTGCAAGCTGGCGGTCCCCTATATGATTTCTCAGAAGCAGGGAAAAATTGTCAATATATCTTCTGTATGGGGCGTTGTGGGCGCCTCCTGCGAGACAGCCTACTCAGCCACCAAAGGCGGTATCAACGCCCTGACAAAGGCCCTGGCAAAGGAGCTGGCCCCCAGCAATATCCAGGTCAATGCAATTGCCTGCGGAGCCATTGACACAGAGATGAACCAGTGGATGGATGAGGACGACCTTATCGCCCTGGTGGACGAGATTCCCTCCGGGCGCCTTGGCCGCGCTGAGGAGGTGGCTGATTTGGCTTACCATCTGGGCTATAAGGAATCATACCTTACCGGACAGATCATCGGACTGGACGGAGGATGGATTTAGACTGGCGGGGTTTGGCTGATGGGTTCAGGCCGGGGGATTTAGACCGGGGGCAGACTCCCACTATGTCTCCCGAACCTTTCCGAAACTTTTCCTTATCCTTACGAATATATTAACTGTATTGACCTTGGAGCCGCTCCATGGTGTAGAATTTACTCAGAAAAGCAATACACTAATATAAATCGCAAGGAGGCATGCTTCTTATGAAAAAGAAATATTTAGCAATCGCAGCTCTCTCCATGGCCCTGGCCGCAGGGAGCGCTATGACATCATTTGCTGCGGGATTCGTTCACACCTCTCAGGGAACAAAGTATCAGTGGGGTTCCGGAGATTACTGTACCAATAACTGGGTAAATTACAAGAACCACTGGTTTTTCTTCGGAGAGGACCAGATTATGCGTACCGGATGGATTCAGAAGGACGGCACCTGGTATTATGCCGCCGATACAGGCGAGCTCCAGGGCGGCATCATGAAGATCAACGGCAATGTCTACTACTTCGACAGCAACAGCTGTAAGTTACAGACCGGAGAACGCTCCTTCAATGGCCAGACCCACACCTTCACCGAAAACGGAACCACCGACGGCGGTCCATATGTTTATACAGAGTGGAACAGCAACGGAACACTCAGACGCGGTACCAAATTCGGGGTACGGTAATTCATAAATTGCATATCACACACAAGAACAGGGATGCCTGAGCCGGAAGGTTCAGCCATCCCTGTTCTAATGATATCAAAAACATAGAGAGCCAAAAAGACCTTCCGGAAAACTGGTTCCGAAAGGTCCTGTATACGTTTGTTGGGACATACTGGTGTAAACCAGATGTCTGACTCCAGAATTAACGCTTGGAGAACTGAGGAGCACGACGGGCTGCCTTTAAGCCGTACTTCTTTCTCTCTTTCATTCTTGGGTCTCTTGTTAAGAAACCAGCTTTCTTCAGGGCTGGTCTGTAATCAGCGTCTACCTGAAGGAGAGCTCTGGAGATGCCGTGACGGATTGCGCCGGCCTGTCCTGTTGTGCCGCCGCCGCGAACGTTAACCATTACATCGAATTTATCAGTAGTCTCAGTAGCTACTAATGGCTGGCGAACAATAACCTTTAAAGTCTCAAGACCAAGATACTCATTGATATCTCTCTTGTTGATGGTGATGTTGCCGGTACCTGGTACTAAATATACTCTGGCGATGGATTTTTTTCTTCTGCCTGTTCCGTAAAATTTTGCGTTAGCCATGATACTTTCTTCCTCCAATCCTCATTAAAATGTTAAAACTTCTGGTTTCTGTGCTGCCTGCTCATGGTCTGGGCCTGCATATACATGAAGCTTGCCAAACATGCTTCTTCCCAGAGGTCCCTTTGGAAGCATACCCTTAACTGCTAACTCGATAACCTTCTCAGGCTTCTTAGCCATCAATTCACGCAGGGTTGTCTCTCTCATACCGCCTACGTAATCAGAGTGATTGTAATAAATCTTCTGATCCAACTTCTTGCCGGTTACTTTAATCTTCTCAGCGTTCACAACGATTACATAATCGCCGCAATCCATATGAGGTGTGAAAATCGGCTTGTTCTTTCCTCTTAAAACCTTTGCTATCTCTGAAGACAGACGTCCTAATGTATATCCTGTAGCATCAACTACATACCATTTTCTTTCAATTGTCGCTGGACTAGCCATAAAACTCTTCATTGGTTAACCTCCTGTTAATCTCAACCTTGTTATACACCTGACATCCAACGGATGCCCGCTATATGCCTGATAAATATGGGAAGTATTTATCAATCAAAGTGCTCACTCCGGGGCTTTGGATGAGCATTCTTTGCTAATGTCACAGTTTTATATTATATAATACCAAACACTCCCTGTCAACCACTTTACAAAGAAAAAATGCCGAATAATCAAAGATATTCCGGCATTTACAGCTCATATTTCATTTCTATCAGGGTAAGCCCCCTGGCAGGCGCCGTGGGGCCTGCTGCCCGCCGGTCCTTTGCCTCCAGAATGGAGGGCATATCCTCTGCCTGTATATGGCCTGTTCCCACAGCCATCAGGGTCCCGGCAATGATGCGCACCATATTATACAGAAAACCGTTTCCGGTCACGCGTATGGTAATAATATCATCCGCATTTCTCGTAACATCAATCCTATAGACGGTCCTTACTGTATCCGTCACCTGGGTGCGGACACTGCAGAAGCTTTTAAAATCATGTTCCCCTTCCAGCATATTTGCAGCAGCCTGCATCCTGTCCACATCCAGCTTATAATAACAGAAATGGGAGTACAGGCGCTCCATGGGCATGTTGATTCTCCGGTTTAAAATCCTGTATTCATATGTCTTGATGCAGGTGCATTTTCTGGGATGCCAGTCAGAGGGCACTTCCTCGGATACCTGAACCCGGATGTCCTCTGGAAGCCTCTGGTTTAAGGCCATGCAAATTTTATCCGGCGGCATCTGGCTTTCTGTGTCAAAGACAGCCACATTCCCCCTTGCATGGACTCCTGAATCTGTCCTGCTGGCACCTATAACCTGGATGGGCTCCCTCATAAGCTGGGTAAGGGCTTCATTCAAAACAGATTCTATGGTCACTGCCCCCGGCTGTATCTGCCAGCCGTGATATTGGGTGCCGTCATAGGCAACCACAAGCCGTATTCGTTTCATTGATCCTACCTTCCTGTATATGCAGCGCAGTGCTCATTTTAGAGATAAACCCTGGACGCTATGATGACCACAAAATACAGGGCATATATCATATAGGCGTCATGGTCCGCCTGGCGGTACTGCAGGGGTTTCATCTTTGTGCGGCCGTCGCCGCCGCGGTAACAGCGGGCTTCCATGGCCATGGCCAGGTCTGTGGCCCTGCGGAAGGCGGAAATAAATAACGGCACCAGAAGAGGCACCATGGCCTTTGCCTTCTGTATCAGATTGCCGGTCTCAAAGTCAGCTCCCCTGGCCATCTGGGCCTTCATGATTTTATCGGTTTCCTCCACCAGAATAGGGATGAATCTCAGGGCAATGGACATCATCATGGCAACCTCATGGACCGGCACCCTGAACCGTTTCAGAAAGCCCAGGCCCTTCTCCAGACCGTCTGTCAGCTGGTTGGGCGTGGTGGTCAGCGTCATGATGGATGAGCCTATCACCAGATAGATAAGCCTCAGCCCCATAAAAAAGGCCATACGCACGCCCTCAAAGGTTATCTTGAAAATCCAGAACTTTACCAGTATGCGTCCGTCTGTCAGGAACAGATTGAAGCTGACACTGATTAACAGCAGAATCATGATAGCCTTCAGCCCCCTGAGAATGAAACGCACCGGCACCCTGGTCAGCTTAATCACAGCTGCCAGCACCACCGTGGCAATGACATAACCCCATATATTGTCAGCAACAAACAAGGAGGCTATGAATACCATAGTTCCAAAAAGCTTTGTCCTGGGGTCCAGTCTGTGAACGGCGGAGTCCACCGGATAGTACTGGCCCAACGTAATCTCTCTAAACATTTTTATCCCTGCTGCTTTCTGTCAGTTTATTCCTCAGCGCCAGAATAGCCTCCCTGGCCTCCGCCACTGTGGTAATATCATCATCAATATCAATGCCTTGGGCCTTCAGGTCATGGACCAGATAAGTTATCTGGGGCGCAGCCAGTCCCATGGTCTCCAGTTCCCTGTAATGGCAAAATACCTCCTTTGGCGCCCCGTCAAACACCTTCTGCCCATGGTTCATCACAATCAGACGGTCCGCATACCTGGCCACATCCTCCATGCTGTGGGAAACCAGTATGATGGTCATATGGCGCTCCCTGTGGAGCCTGTCAATCTGGTCCAGAATCTCATCCCTTCCCCTTGGATCCAGGCCGGCTGTCGGCTCGTCCAGTATAAGGACCTCCGGTTCCATGGCCAGCACGCCAGCTATGGCCACCCGCCGTTTCTGGCCGCCGGACAGCTCAAAGGGAGACTGTTTATAATAAGAAGGGTCCAGGCCCACCTGTTCCAGGGCTTTTTTTGCCCTGGCTTCGGCCTCCTCCCTGCCCAGTCCCTGATTCTTAGGTCCGAAGCATACATCTGTCAGCACATCCACTTCAAAGAGCTGGTGCTCCGGATACTGGAATACCAGGCCCACCTTGCTCCTCAGCTGCTTCATGTCATAGCCCTGGCTGTAGATATTCTCCCCGTTGTAGTAGAGTTCGCCTGCGCTGGCTTTTATCAGCCCGTTTAAATGCTGAATCAGGGTGGACTTTCCCGAGCCCGTATGTCCAATCAGACCCACAAATTCCCCGTCCTCAATCTCCAGATTCACGTCAAACAGGGCATGCTGCTCAAAGGCCGTGCCGCCGCCATATACAAAATTCAAATCAACTGCTTTTATTGACATCCTCTATCTCCTTCTCCCTATCTCAGAAGGGGTACCAGCTGTTCCACCAGCTCTTCCCTGCTAAGGATTCCATCCGTAAGGGGCATTCCTGCCTCCTTAAGCTCCCAGGCCAGCTCTGTGACCTGGGGCACGTCCAGTCCATGGCTCTTCAGTTCTTTGACCCTGGAGAAAATTTCCCTTGGCTGTCCGTCCATGACAATCCTGCCGTCGTCCATGACAATGATTCTGTCAGCCTCAATGGCTTCCTCCATATAGTGGGTAATCAGCAGGACGGTGATGCCTTCTGCCCTGTTTAACTCATGAATGGTCCGTATAACCTCCCTGCGGCCGTTAGGGTCCAGCATGGCAGTGGGCTCGTCCAGAATAATGCACTCCGGCTTCATGGCCATAACGCCTGCTATGGCCACCCTCTGCTTCTGTCCTCCTGAAAGCTTATTGGGTGACTGGAGCCGGTAGGCGGTCATTCCAACAGCCTTCAGGCTCTCCTCCACACGCTTCCATATCTCTTCTGTGGGCACGCCTATATTCTCCGGTCCAAAGCCCACATCCTCCTCCACAATATTGCCGATGATCTGGTTATCCGGATTCTGGAACACCATGCCGGCTGTCTTGCGGACATCCCAGATATGTTCCTCATCCCTGGTATCCATATCCCCCACCCATACGGTTCCTTCCGTGGGCAGCAGAAGACCGTTGACATGCTTGGCCAGAGTTGACTTGCCGGAACCATTATGGCCCAGCACAGCCACAAAATCACCCTTTTTTATATCCACATCCACACCGTCAATAGCCCGGTTCACTTCTTCTATATTTTCTTCCTCATCGCGTCTTATATACTCATATACCAGTTTTGCCGCTTTAACGATTCCCATATGCGTCCTTTCAAAACCTTCGTTCTGCTACGTTTCTCAATTTTAGTTGATATTACTATATAAGTCAAGAGCAGCGGCGCAATAATCCCGTTACAGGCGCCATGGCTGCATTCCGACCGCTCACCAGGCACTCTAAAGGGCTTCTGTCATGAGATACCCCCTGCTGCGCCCATTGGTTTCTGCTTACAGTTTCATTATATTTTTTTCCCATGCCAAAAGCAACTGTTTTCCTGTGACCTGCCCCGGGACGGAATGGAATATCTGATGGCGCAATGCAGTACATAACATCTATTATCATTTCTGTTCCGGCCGGTGTGATTTGCTAATACATCAGCAAATGCCGTGCAGAAAGTAATGATCAACAGACAGCCTGGGATATACCTCCTTAAAAGGAAAACGAATCCCCGAAGAGCTGCCTCTCTTCGGGGATTCGTTTGTGTTGTAATACACAATAACATCTTTTCTTATCTGACAATTCACTGCACCCAGGCCCCGTCATCCCCCACATAATACCCGTCCGGTGTAGTGGTATTGTAATACATGGCTCCGTCGTCTCCGCAGTAATACCATCTGCCGCCCCAGTCAATCCAGCCCGTCACCATGTATCCGGCGGCATTAAAAAAATACCACCTGTCATCAATATACTGCCAGTTATTTACCGTATAGCTCTTATCCGCATTGCAGTACCACCAGCCCACCGAATCTCTGAGCCAGGCGCCTTTGTAACTGGATGAGGAGGAACCGTATGTCCTTCTGCCGTCACTGATTTCATCCGCCTCCTCCGATGAAACATACCAGGAATCAGATTCCTCCCAGCTTCCCTTGTCGGAGGAGCTGTACACGGCCCTTACCTTAAACAGATAGTCACCGCTTTTTGTAATATAACCGGAAAAATCATAACTGGTATCCGAGGTTGTAAGTACGGAGGTAACGGAATTATCATTGCGGTAAAGCCTTACCTCGTATTTCCTCGCGTCCCCGCTGTCCTCCCACGAGGCCATGCCGTCGGATTCATCCCATTCCAGCCCGTAGACATCCAAATCATATCCGCTGTCACTGCCGTCCAGGGAATCCAGAGTAATGTATACGATCAGGGTGCTGCTCTTTCTGGTGACCGATGTAACTTTACCGTCCGCCCCTCTTAAATCCACATCACTTTTAGACAGACCGGAAGAAAAATAGTAATCATCCTCCGCCTCCACCGTAACCTTCAGCTTTGGCTTATCGCCGTCATCCCATCCATTTTTAGGTTCATTGGTTATCTCTATATCATCCACGTAATAGTCGCCGGAATCACAGGTCACATCCACGTCTCCGGAACTGTCGCCCGCCTCAATATTGGACTCCACATCCAGGGATATACTGTCTATCTCTGTCCTTGTGGATGCCATGGCCGTCCCGCACGTAAGCATCAGCAGCGCCCCTGACATCCAAATGACTGCCTGCTGTTTCAGTCTCCCCATATCACACTCTCCCTTTCACTGCAAACCATAAACTGTGCCTCTGCGTCAATGAATCCAGGCCCCGCTGTCATCTACCTGAAAGCCGTCCGGTGTGGTAACTCCCGCCGCCATAGCGCCGTCTTCATACATGTAATACCATGTATCCTGAATCTGGTTCCATCCGGTTACAGCATAACCTTCCGGGTTAAAATAGTACCATTTGCCCATGATACGCTCCCACCTGTCTGCTGCTGCGGTCCCATCCTCATAGGTAAAACGCCTGCCCTCCTGGTAATCACCCCAGGTGCCGTCTGTAATGCCCGGTGTATTGGCCCCGGAGGTAAGGGAACTTACAGCTTCACCATCCTCAAGATAATCCTGCTGGTTTCCGTTTCTTGCAATGGCCTGGACCTCAAAATAATACTGAACCCCCTCCTTTGTCATAAATGGTGAAAAATCGTACTCGGTACTGCCCTCCACAAGCTGGCTCACCACAGACCCCTGGTCATCATAGAGAACAACCCGGTAGGTGTTGGCGTACTTAACGGCATTCCATCTGGCAAGACTGGGGGTTGCACTGTCCCAGCCGGCCCAGGCAGTCTCTCCCAGCTGCGCCGCAACCTGGTACTTAAATTTCACCTGATATACATTTCCCAAATCTGATTCATAGTCCTCTCCCGTATACTTTTTTACGGAGGAAACCTTTGCTTCATTTCTTCCATTGGTCACACGAAGCTCCAGACTGTCCCTGCCCAGGCTCCCCGTGCAGCCCAGATACAGGGTTCCTGTCACCTCATTGCCTGCACTCCAGTTCAGGGGATCCTTGGACCACTCCACATCGGATGCCAGCTCCATCCCATCCGAGGAGCCTTCAGACACTTCCACATCCGGTTCCAGGGGATGTACCCTGTCTTTGTCATTGTCGTCCCTGCTGGTGCCGTCTGTGTCGTACTGGTTGGTAATCTCCAGCCTATATGTGGTTTTAGCCTGAGCACTTATGCTCAGGCCAAATACCATCAAACAAACGGCAGCAGCTGTAAAACAAAACCTGCCTCTTTTCATAGTGTCTCCTTTCAACTATCCTTCCTTTATCTATGAAAAATGCCGTCATACTTCTTTTTCCCGCAAATCACTCACAAACCTCTTTATCCTAATGCTGCCATACTCCATTGGCGTCTAACTGGAAACCGCTGATGGATGTGTTTACAGCCTTCTGTCCCTGTCCCGGATAGAAGTAGTACCAATTATCCTGGACCTTGTACCACCCTTCCACCATGGCGCCGCTTTCGTTCATGAAATACGTCTTTCCGTCAATGGTGAGCCAGCTGTTCTTGACCATGGCGCCTTCCGGTCCGTCCTGGTTGGGGTTCATATAGTACCAAATATTATTGGACTTTACCCAGCCTGTCTTCATATCGCCGCTTTCACCCAGATAGTACCATCCGCTGTTGGTCTGCTTCCATCCCGTCACCATCTTGCCTGTCTCGTCGAACAGATACCATTTATCATTCCATCTCAGCCAGCCGTTTTTCTGGTAGTTGCCGTCGGGATATTTAAAATACCATGTGTCGCCTTCCTTGCGCCATCCAACGTCCGTGTTTCCTCCGCTGGGAGTACTGCCGTTGCCGTCCTCCTGTCCGGTGCCGTCAGAAACCTCGTCCTCAGCGATATATAAGTCTCCTGCTTCGGTCCATTCGCTCTTCTTGCCGCGCTTCTTTTCCTCCTCTGTGTGGGGAACGGTCCTTACCTTAAAGGAATAATCACCTTCCTTGGTCATGTAAGGATAAAAATTATAGGATGTTCCCTTATACTCCTCCAGCTTCTTAACCACGGATGATCCACGGTACAAATACACGTCGTAATATCCGGAACCGCCGTTTTCCGGTTCCTCCCACCTGGCTCTTCCCCGGGTGCTGCCCCATTCCGCGTCTTCCGGCGGGTCGTAGGTCCCCTTGATTCCGTTTGCCCTGATTACCACCTTAAGGTCACTTCCGCTTTTGGAAGCAGACACAAAAGTTCCGCCGCTGACACTGACGCTGCCTGAACTGTAGCTGCTGCGGAAACGGTAATCATAATTGCTGTTGCTGGAACTCTCCGGCTCCAGCCACACAGTTATCTTTGGCGTATCGCCAATGGTCACTTCCTTATCATTGGACCACTCTGCTGACTGAACCCTGTATTTGTTCGATGAAGTGTATACCTTGTTCCCGCTGTCGCTGGAATCTGTTCCCAGGCTGTCACCATCATTGATTTCATCCCCTGAATCCAGGTCTATATCCACCTTCAAAGAGATGTTCGTGATATACTTATAATCAGATGATGCCATGGACTGGATGGGCATAGCTGTAATCAGCGTACCCGTGGCCAGGGCCAGACATAACAATCGCTTCATGCTTCTCATGAAATTCAACCTCCTCCAAGGATTCCCCCTTGCTGCACTTTCCTTGTTTCTTCTTTTCCTGGTTCTATTATAGACCAGGGGACAGTTTTGCGTCAACTTACGATATTCTTGCGATATTTTCACGATTATTTCAGGAACTAAAAAAGGTTCTATACTGAATGTTGGGGTGTGCTGAAAAGCACACTTCCAACATT
>NZ_JAJCHK010000035.1:0-63253 GCF_020554465.1 Enterocloster sp. 210928-DFI.2.20 | reverse complement strand
AAGGAATCTGAAAGCCTTATATTTACTGGCTTAGAGATTCCGAGAGATTATTGATATCATAAGGAGTGATGGTGCCGCTTCCGCAGATAGTCTGGATACCGGTATAATCCAGGGCCTTGCGGATGGCATTCTGAACCTGGGGGTTGGACACAGGGCCGCCGTAGGCTTCATCCATGTTCATCATCACAAATCCAACTGTCTTGGTTGCTCCGTTGATAATGGAAATATTCTCAGCGCCTTCCAGCTCGGACATGGTGTCGTCTGTCATGTTCATGGCCACATCAATATCCCCGCCGGACAATGTCATCATCTGTGTGTTGGCATCAGGCTGTATCTTAATAATGAACTTGTCAACATTAGTGGCTTCTCCCCAGTAATTGGGATTCTTTTCCAGAACAACTTCCTGGTCCGGAATATAGCTGGTCATCACATACATGCCGGAACCCGCGCTGGCCGTATCCAGATAAGACTGGGCTGTATCGGCGGATGACGCGTCCTCTGCGTCCGTGCCGCCGTGTTCCTTCACAACCGCGCTGTCCAGAACAGCCGTGGAGCTGTAGGTCAGCTTGGACAGAATAGCGCTGTCAGGCTGGGTCAGATGGAACACCACCGTGTAATCGTCAGGGGCTTCCATGCTCTCAATGGTATCGCAGATAAAGGATGGGTTTCCCTGAAGGTTTTTGCAGCGGTTGATGCTGAAAAGAACATCCGCGCTGGTCATGGGATTGCCGCTGGCAAATGTCACATCCTGTTTCAGCTTAACGGTCAGTGTGAGACCGTCCTCTGAAAATTCATAGGTATCGGCCAGACAAGGCTCCGGCGCGCTGTCATTGCTGTAGAACTTAAACAGGTTCTCGTAGCAGGCATTGACAATGAGAGGCGGATACTTCTCATATACATACCCTGGGTCCAGGGTGGAAAATCCGGAGCCCATGGCTACCACAACCGTATTGGAACCGGCTGCCTGTGAAGCCCCCTCAGTGGCGGCGTCTGTCTTGCCGGCCGTTGTGCCGTCTGCGCCATTGCCTCCGCATGCGCTTAAGGCAAATGAAACTGCAAGGCACAGAGCCGCAGTCAATAACTTCTTTTTCATAATAGACCTCCTCTAGGTTTATTGAGATGCCAGTGTTCTGGCAGTGTCTCCATATTACAATCTTTTACTGGTTCCGTGTTTCCTCAGGCCGGTGTCTTCAGACCAGGATCTTCAGGCCGGTGAAGCCCTAATACAGGTGGCAGGCCACAAAATGCCCTTCAGCCACTTCCTTTAACCGGGGCACTTCCTGGCGGCACCTGTCGCAGGCCTTGGGGCAGCGTGTATGGAACCGGCAGCCTGAGGGCGGATCCGACGGACTGGGAACCTCCCCCTCCAGATGGATCCGCTCTGTTTTCACATCCTGGTCCACCTGGGGAATGGCTGATAACAGCGCCTCCGTATACGGGTGATAACGCTTTTCATACAGCTTATCATAATCAGCAATCTCCACCATATTACCAAGATACATGACCCCCACCCGGTCGCTGACCTGGTAGACCACGTTCAGATTATGGGAAATGAAGAAATAGGTCAGTCCCAGCTTTTCCTTTAACTCCTGGAGCAGGTTCAGCACCTGGGCCTGAACCGATACATCCAGCGCGGATACTGCCTCATCGCAGATAATGATATCCGGCTCCAGAGCCAGCGCCCTGGCTATGCCGATACGCTGCTTCTGTCCTCCTGACAGCTCATGGGGATACCTGCTCAGACAGTACAAATCCAGTCCCACCAGGTTAAGGAGCTTCATAATGCGGGCCTCCACATCCATCTTCCCCTTCATCCCGTGTATCTCAAAGGGTTCCATCAGAATCTGGCGTACGGTACGCCTGGGATTCAGGCAGGCAGAGGGGTCCTGGAATATAATCTGGACCTTCCTGCGCATTTTCTTTAAATCTGCTCCCTTTAGCCCTGCTATGTCCGTTCCGCCCATATAAATGTGGCCCTCCGTTGGTTTCAAGAGGCGGATAAGGGCCCTGCCCAGGGTACTCTTGCCGCAGCCGCTCTCCCCCACCACGCCAAAGGTCTCACCCTTCATGATGTGGAAGCTTACGTCGTCCACCGCCTTCACGGTCCCGGACTTCTTATCCTTTCCCTTAAAATATACCTTTACATGGTCGGCCTTAACCAGCACTTCCCTATTGCTCTTGTCTTCATTTATACTTTCGTTTATGTCTCTGTTCGGATTCTGTGCCATACATTAAGCCTCCTTCCCCGCAGCCTGGTCTTCAAACAGCCAGCAGCGGACCTTCCGCTCCTCTGAAAGCTGCTTCATGGGCGGACTGACTGTCCTGCACCGCTCTGTGGCATGAGGACATCTGGGCCAGAAGCTGCACCCCTTGATCCGCTCCGTGGGGTTGGGCACCATCCCCTCTATGGTGGACAATGGCTTCCTGTCCTTTGTGATGACAGGTATGGCATTCAGCAGTCCAATGGTATATGGATGCTTGGGATCCCGGAACAGTTCCCCGGCCGGAGCCTGCTCCACGATATGGCCCGTATACATGACAATGACCGTATCGCACAGCTCGCTCACCACTCCCAAATCATGGGTAATGAACAAAACCGAGGAGTGAAGCTCCTCGTTCATCTCGCGAATCAAATCCAGAATCTGGGCCTGGATGGTCACATCCAGAGCCGTTGTGGGCTCATCCGCAATCAGTATCTGGGGCTGGCAGGCCAATGCCATGGCAATCATCACACGCTGCCTCATACCTCCCGACATCTGATGGGGATACTCATGGGCCCTTACCTCAGGATTGGCGATTCCCACTGCTTTCATCATGCGGATGGCTTCCTCCATGGCTTCCTTTTTCTTCATGCCCCGGTGCAGACGCAGGGATTCCGCAATCTGTTTACCGCACTTGATAATGGGATTTAAGGAGGTCATTGGTTCCTGGAAAATCATGGAAATTTCATTTCCCCTGATTTTCTGCATATCGCGCTCAGAGGTCTTCACCAAATCCCTTCCAAGGTATAGAATCTCCCCTCCTGTGATCTGTCCCGGAGGGTTGGGAATCAGCTGCATCATTCCCAGAGAAGAAACACTCTTGCCGCTTCCGCTCTCTCCTACGATACCCAGCTTTTCACCCTTATGTAATACATAGCTCAGATGGTCCACCGCCTGAACGGTGCCCTCTGCTGTCCTGAATTCCACACATAAATCTTTTACTTCCAATATGATATCTGTCTGTGTCATTTTATCCGCCCTTTGTTTTATTGCATCAAAGCGTCAATGCGGTGCCAATGTATTCACCCGCAGTTTTCTGCATATATACTCAAAACGATACCACATTTTCGGGGATAATTCAATATATAGATTGACCTGTTTTGCCCGGAAACAGGTCAAAACCAGCATAGAAACGCATAAACAGGACGCTGCCAAGGCTGTTTTAACAGCTTATTTACAGCGTCCTGCTCTTATGCTCTGTTATTTCTTACTCTTCACATCCCAAGGTTTCTTCCAATAAATGGCATCCACATTACATTCTTTCATACATTCGCCGCACTGTATGCATTCCCTGTCTCCCACCTGTCTGACATCCATTTTACAGGTGCGCACACAGCGCCCGCAGTCAACGCAGGTATCCCTGTCAATCCTCACCCCCAGCAAAGCCACAGGGGCAAACAGGGAATAGATGGCCCCCAGAGGACAGAGGATGCGGCAAAAGCTTCTGTACAGAAAACAGGCGCTTACCAGTATGACTGCCAGCACAAGAACCTTCCAGTGAAAGAGGGCCCCTGCCAGACCGCTCAGGGAATCGTCCAGAAGCACCAGGGGAATTCCTCCCTCCAGTGTCCCCGCGGGACATATGTACTTACAAAAGGCAGGAACAGGAAGGCCGGAGGCTGCCTTAAATACCACCGGCAGTATAATGACAAACACTGCCAGGATCACATATTTCACCTTGGACAGCTCCTGTGTGACACGGTTCTTTTTTATCTTGGGAACAGGTATCCTATAGAGAAGCTCCTGCACCAGGCCAAAGGGACAGAGGAAACCGCATATGGTCCTTCCCATGGTAACCCCAAAGAGCAGGAGAACTCCCAATATATAGAAGGGAAGCTTCCTGTCCATGGCGGACAGGGCATTCTGCAGGGTACCTAAAGGACAGGATCCGACGGCTCCCGGGCATGAATAGCAGTTCAGTCCGGGAACACACAGTCCTTTTGACCTTCCCTTATAGATGGACGCCTCCGCAAATCCCTTCAGGTTCAGATTATATAATAATGCCGCACAAAGCTGTATCAAACGCCGTTTCATTGCTGCTGCCCTCTCATGGTCATAGTCTTCTGCCGCTGCCCTCTTATCCGATTCCGATGCATTCCAGGCACACCCTCACTGCCTTGCGGAAGGCATCCTGGTAACCTCCCTGGGCGGCTCCGGTGCACAGGAATACTATGCCAAGAACAAGAAGGATAACCGCCACCTTATTCTGTCTGCACCAATCCATCATATATCAACGCTCCCTGTCTTACACCCCAAGGGCTTCCTTATATCTCTCATACATCGTGTCCGCGTCCAGGGCACCGGTGGATATATGGGTCACCCTGCCCTCCGCGTCCACCACCACTGTATAGGGAATGGAATTCGTGGGATACAGCATGGATATGGAATACTCCTCATCCAGCACTACCGGGAAGGTGTATCCGTTCTCCTCCACAAAATCCTTCACTGTCCCGGCATCATCCCCGCAGTTCACCGCGATAATACCGATTTTGTCCCCAAAATCATCCTTCAGGCGCTCAAAGGCCGGCATCTCCTTGACGCATGGACCGCACCAGGTTGCCCAGAAATTGATGATAACAGGCTTTCCCTGCAGTTCAGACAGCGTAATGCTGGTGCCGTCAATAAGCTCCCCTGTAAAATCAGGAGCTTGAACACCCTCCTTAATAGGCATGCCCGGCTTGAACTCAATCACGCCGTCCCCCTGGTCAGCTGCTGCCTCTGCATCTGCCTGGCTGCCGTCTGGGGACGGCTCCCGGCCTGCTTCACCGGCTTCTCCTCCTTCCCGGGTCTTTTCCGGCCCGGATTCATTGTTCCCTGTATCCTTCGGCTTGTCAGTTCCCGTGCCGTTTTTCTCAGTTTCTGCGCTGCTTTCCTCAGCCGCCGTGCCTTCCTTTTCAGTCCCCTGGGCCTGCTCCGTTTTCCGGTCAGCCTTATTCTGGTCTGCCGTCTGGCTGCATCCCGTTATCTGCAAGGCCAGGAAAATGGCCAGCGCCGCGCCTGCAGCACTCCTTTTCACGGCCTTTTTATTTCTGTAAAAATGTTCTCTCCTCATGTGTTATTCCTCCCTTTTCAACTATTGGAATAGACAAAGAAACCCAGAGAATGCCACTTGTGCCATTCTCTGGGTTTTACTCTAACATAATTATTATTTTCTGTCCACCCGGCTTTATGGGGTTTGTATGAAAGTTTTATTAAGCTTTCATGAAGATGCCTGCTACACCTCATCTACCACGGGAACCACTTCCCGCTCGCTGTAGTGGTGTGCTTCCTCAAGCATCATATCCTTTACCTTCATAAGCCTTGTCTGGGAGCTTCGCTCATTCTCATCCAGCTTCATGGTGATATAGCGGATGTTTGACTGGGTATCGGGAATCATCACATGCTCCAGCGCGTTTACACGGCGGCGGGTCTTTTCAATCTCCGCTGCCATGAGCTGGCAGGATTTTTCGCACTCAGCCAGACGCAGCATGTCAGGCAGTAAATCTGCCAGACTCTTTACCGCATCATCCAGGTCACTGGAAGTAAATGCAAAGCCGTAGGAATAGATGTCGTTAGGGTCTGAAGTCCTGGTCTTATACTTGAACACAGGAATCTCCACACTCATGACGTTTTTTGTCTCAGTTTCCAGATAGACCTCCTGCTTGGGAGCCATCAGGGCTACGTTCAGGGCCTCATCTGTCATGCCGGAACGTGCCAGCACGAAATTCTGGTTAGCCGCAGCGATGCCTGCCTCCACCTTCTCGCGGAGGGCCTTGTTCTCACGCACCAGGTCCAGGAACTGACGCATCAATTCATCCCGCTTGTCTTTCAGAAGTTTGTGCCCGCGAATGGCTGTTGCCAGCTTTTTCTTAAGGCGGGTAAGCTCCATACGGGTGGGATTTACATGTTTTGCACCCATGTTATGTCAACTTCCTTTCTGCCGGCCGGAAACCTGGGCGCGCATCCATACCGCACATGGCGGCGGGGCTGCACACCCTGGCTGTCCCTGCCGGGCTGTGACTGCCAGTTATTTTGCTTCGTAATATAAATCAAGGAATTTGTCCTTAATACGTTTCAGCTCGCTCCTTGGGAGGATGCGCAGAAGCTTCCAGCCGATTTCCATGGTCTCTTCGATATCACGGTCAGCATAGTAGCCCTGGGATACATACTCCTTCTCGAACTCGTCAGCAAACTTGGCATACAGCTTATCCATATCTGTCAGGGCCGCCTCGCCCAGAATGATCATCAGTTCCTTTGCGTCCTTGCCGCGGGCATAGGCTGCAAAGAGCTGGTTCATGACATCTGCGTGGTCTGCGCGTGTCTTGCCTTCACCGATACCCTTATCCTTAAGACGGGACAGGGATGGCAGTACATCAATAGGAGGTGTTACATTCTTACGGTACAGCTCACGGCTCAGGATAATCTGTCCCTCTGTGATGTAGCCTGTAAGGTCAGGAATCGGATGGGTCTTATCATCCTCAGGCATGGTAAGAATCGGAATCATGGTGATGGAGCCGTTCTTGCCCTTCTGACGTCCGGCTCTCTCATACAGGGAAGCCAGGTCAGTGTACATATATCCCGGATAACCGCGGCGGCCCGGAACTTCCTTACGGGCTGCGGAAATCTCACGCAGAGAGTCTGCGTAGTTGGTAATATCAGTCAGGATAACCAGTACGTGCATGTTCTTTTCAAATGCCAGGTACTCTGCTGCTGTCAGAGCCATACGCGGAGTTGCGATACGCTCTACGGCAGGGTCGTTAGCCAGGTTGATGAACATAACGCTTCGGTCGATAGCGCCTGTCTCGCGGAAGCTCTCCATGAAGAAGTTTGCCTCCTCAAAGGTAATACCCATGGCTGCAAACACAACGGCGAAGGACTCGTCGGTGCCGCGCACCTTTGCCTGACGCGCAATCTGGGCAGCCAGGTTGGCGTGCGGAAGACCGGATGCCGAGAAAATAGGCAGCTTCTGGCCGCGGACCAGGGTGTTCAGACCATCTATGGCGGAAACGCCAGTCTGGATAAACTCCTCAGGATAGCTTCTGGCTGCCGGGTTCATAGGCAGGCCGTTGATATCCATACGCTTCTCAGGCAGGATGTCGGGACCGCCGTCAATGGGCTTGCCCATGCCGTCAAACATACGGCTGAGCATATCCTCAGACACGCCTAACTCCATGGTACGTCCTAAGAAACGCACCTTACTGGAATCCAGGTTGATACCTGTAGACGCCTCGTACAGCTGTACCATGGCATTGCCGCCGTCTATCTCCAATACCTTGCAGCGGCGTCTCTCGCCGTTAACCAGCTCGATTTCTCCCATCTCATCATAGGTTACTCCCTGTACGCCGCGGACCAGCATAATAGGACCTGCTACCTCTTCAATTGTTCTATATTCCTTGGGCATTAGAAGTCCTCCTTTCTGCTCAGCTCACTGTTAATCTCTGACTCCAGGGTCTTGATGACATCCTCGTAAACCTTATCCAGGTCAGCTTCCTCTGTATATTTGAAACGGCCGATAGCCTCGCGCACAGGAAGGCCTACAAGACGCTCGATATTCACGCCCTGTGCCAGAGCCTCCCCTGCTTTGTCATAGTATGCCAGCATCAGCATCATCATCATGTGCTGCTTCTTCAAGGACGTAAATGTATCAATCTCATGGAAGGCGTTCTGGTGAAGGAAGTCCTCACGGATGGAACGGGCTGCTTCCAGTTTCAGGCGGTCAGGTGCGGATAATGCGTCCATACCTACCAGCTGTACGATTTCATTTAACTCAGACTCTTCCTGCAGCAGGCGCATAAGACGGGCGCGCAGCTCGGTCCAGTCGCTCTCCACCTCTGCGTTGAACCATTTTTCCATGGTGTCCACATACAGGGAGTAGCTGGTCAGCCAGTTGATGGCCGGGAAATGTCTCTTATATGCCAGATCCGCATCCAGGGACCAGAATACCTTTACGATACGCAGGGTAGCCTGTGTAACCGGCTCGGAAATATCGCCGCCTGCAGGGGATACTGCTCCGATAACGGAAAGAGCGCCCTCGCGGTTGTCCTGGCCCAGGGAGATAACACGGCCGGCACGCTCGTAGAACTGTGCCAGACGGGAACCCAGGTATGCAGGATAACCTTCCTCACCAGGCATCTCCTCCAGACGTCCTGACATCTCTCGAAGAGCCTCGGCCCAACGGGAAGTGGAGTCTGCCATCAGGGCTACGGAATAACCCATGTCACGGAAATACTCTGCAATGGTGATACCTGTATAGATAGATGCCTCACGGGCGGCAACAGGCATGTCGGAGGTATTGGCAATCAGCACAGTACGCTCCATCAAAGACTTGCCTGTCTTTGGGTCCTTCAGTTCCGGGAACTCGTTCAGAACGTCGGTCATCTCGTTTCCGCGCTCGCCGCAGCCAATGTAAACCACGATATCTGCGTCAGCCCACTTGGCCAGCTGGTGCTGTACAACCGTCTTGCCGGAACCGAAAGGTCCGGGAACAGCCGCAACACCGCCCTTTGCAATTGGGAACAGACAGTCGATAACACGCTGTCCTGTTACAAGAGGCATATCAGGGGACAGCTTTCTCTGATAGGGACGGCCCTTACGTACAGGCCACTTCTGCATCAGTGAAACAGGATGCTCCTGTCCCTTCTCGTCTGTCACAACAGCCACTGTATCGGTAACCGTATACTCTCCGCCGCTGATATAGGTAAGGGTGCCGCTAACGCCAACAGGAATCATGATCTTCTGCTGTACCACATCGGTCTCCTGAACCGTACCGATGATGTCGCCGCCGCCTACCTTGTCGCCCGCATTTGCAGCGGGTACGAAGGTCCACTTCTTCTCACGCTTCAGGGAGGGAACCTCCACGCCGCGGTTTAACAGGTTTCCGCCTGTTTTCTCCATAATGGCATCCAGGGGACGCTGGATACCGTCGTATATACTTCCAATCAGGCCAGGCCCCAGCTCCACGCTCATGGGTACGCCTGTGGATTCCACCGGCTCCCCGGGTCCCAGTCCGGATGTCTCCTCGTATACCTGGACGGAAGCCTTATCGCCATGAATCTCTATAATTTCGCCAATCAGACGCTGTTCGCTGACTCGAACCACGTCGAACATGTTCGCGTCGCGCATGCCTTCTGCGATGACCAGCGGACCGGCTACTTTTTTAATTACGCCTTTGCTCATCTTTTACCTCCATTGTTATTGCCCATTAAATATAATATCCGAGCCAACTGCCTGCTCCACTGACTTCTTAACTGCCAGAATACCTTTTCCCGTATTGCCTGATATGCCGGGAATCAGTATAATGGCCGGAAGGCCAGCCTCACGGTAGCGGTTGATCTCCGGTTCAATCTGGGCGGCCAGGGCCTCTGTAATGTAAATTACTGCATAGCCGCTTTCTGCCAGATCCTTAACCTTCTTTCCTGCCTCCGCCGGGTCTGTCAAAGGAAATGGTTCCAGACCCAGGCTGGCGAAACCGTAGATACTGTCCCGGTCGCCCATAACTGCAATCTTATACATACATCTCCCTTATCCTTTCCCGGATGGACTCCTCGGGAAGATGGTTTAATTTCCCGGAAAGCACAATCCGAACTGATTTAATCTCGTTCTCCCGTGCCAGAATATAAGCTGCCAGCGGACCCAGACCAAAGGCGCTGTACTGCTGGGGCTTAATCTTACGAATCAGCAGATTGTCGCACCACCGCTCAAAAGCTGAAGGTGAACGCCGCAATTCTTCCACTGCATCTGCATAGGCCGTGGTTTCCAGGTATGAACCGATGGAATCCACGCCTTCTATGGCTGCCTGAGCCAGACGGGCAACGTTGATGCTGCCGCATGGTGCCAGCGCCTGTTCCAGGAATGCCCTGTCCTTGCCGGTACGGGATGCCCGCACCGCCGTCTTTATATCTGCCGCCGCAACGGTCAGCTCCGCATAGAGTTCCAGGAACTCATTGCCGGAGGATTTGCCGGCTGCGCAGATTGCATCCAGGGCTGCTTTGTCGATTATGATATCGCAGAGCTGTCCGTCCTGGGTGTGAAGGAGAGCCTTGTAGGCTTCCTCCGCAGGTGTTCTCATGGCCGCTGGAAGATTCTGGAATTCCCTGGTCTGAACTGCTTCACGTATGAGCTTCACATCCACAGTCCCCTGCTCCATAAAGATGCCCGGGTATTCATCACCCATGCGGACCTCCTTGATGGCTGCCTTCAGATTGTGGTAGTCGTTGGCGTACAGGAACACGTCGAATACCGACATATCCTCCACCAGCTCGTTAATCAGCTCCCAGGTCTTCCTCTTCTCAATGGCCAGGATGTCAGCGGCATTTGTCATGCCGTCCTCTCCCCAGCCCTTCTCCATAAGAAGCTGGATACACTCGTCATAGTCTTTTGCAGCCGTCAGCTGCTCTAAAAATGCACCGGATAGCAGGGACAATTCTTTGGAACGGATGCGGGCTACTGCATAAACATACTGTTTGTCTGCCATTTAATTAGTTCCTCCCTACGTTCATGAAAACAGAATCTCCTGCACTTTATCCTGCAATACCTCATGTGCTGCGTCAAAGAGAGCGTCAATGGAACAGTTCTCCTCAATTCCTCCATAAGTAAGCACAAAACCGCCGTCTATATCCCGGGTGTCTCCGGATATGCGCAGCACTGCCCCCTTGTCCTTAAGAGCAGCATTTAACCTGTCCTCAAAGCCTTCGGGCAGGCGTTCCAAGTCCTTCTTTGAGAACAGGAGCTCGCCTTCGCCGGTCTGTGCGGATTTAACTGCAAGTTTCAGAATCATATCAAAGTAGGCACCGGTCTCAAGCCCTTTGAGTTCGGCCTTGGCCATCCCAATGGTTGCGCCGATGAGTCTCTGCTTTTCAGCCAGAACAGCACCCCTCTTCTTAAGTTCGGCTGCCGTGCGTCCTCTCTCCAGAATGTTGGCTACCGCCTGTTTGGAGCGCCTCTCAATATCAACGCACTCCCTCTCTGCGTCCGCACGGGCCTGTGCCAGAATCTCATCTGCCTTGGAACGGGCTTCCGCCCTGGTGCGTTCCGCTGCTTTCTGGGACTCTTCTTTAATCTGGCTGATGATCTTATCTAATCCCGCCATGCCATGTTCTCCTTTCCTTAAGTCTCCTATTTGGTATGCTGATTAAATGTTAAGTCCTGCAATACCAAAGATGGAAAGGATGGAGATCAGCAGTGCCAGGATGGCGTAAGTCTCAACCATGGCCGGGAAAATCATAGCTTTACCAAACTGCTCAGGTCTCTTGGCAACCAGGCCGATACTTGCTGCTGCTGCCTTGCCCTGTGATGCGCCGGAAATCCAGCCAACAATACCCATAGGAAGGCATGCTGCCAGATATAAAGCGCCCTTTACCAAAGAAAGGTCAGCGCTTCCGCCCATAATACCAATCTGTGTCAGTGTGATGAATGCAATCAGCAGACCGTAGATACCCTGTGTACCGGGAAGCAGCTGTAAAACCAGAACCTTACTGAACTTGTTAGGATCCTCTGTAACAACTCCGGCCGCAGCCTGACCTGCAATACCTACTCCAATAGCAGAACCTACTCCTGCAAAAAGTGCTGCGATTGCAGCTCCTAATAATGCTAAAGCAACTCCCATATTTCCCATAACTAAATGTCCTCCTTGACTTTATAATATTTGGTGTGAACGGCAAAGGGCTCAAATTTCCTTCCGCCGCCTTCATAAAACTTTCCAAAAAACTCTACATACTGCAGACGGTTAGTATGGACATATGCGCCCAGGGCATTGATTGCCAGGTTCAGGCTGTGTCCGATTAAGAATACCAGTATGAATATGATTGCTCCGGGAATGGAACCTCCCATCATACTTCCCATCTTGTTAAATACCGTGGATATAACGCTGGTAGCCAGACCCAGGGCCAGAAGTCTGGAATAGGACAGGATGTCGCTCAGGTATGAGCTGACTCCGTATGCCCCGTAAAGACCCTTAAGTATCCTCTTAACCCAGTTTTTGGACTCCCGTCCGCTGGTAAGTACAATACCCACAAAACCAATGGCTGCCGCATAAGCTGCCACGGTGCCAGCAACTGCCGGAAGCGTAAAGGTAAGACCCAGCATCTCGGTAAACATGGACATGGTCAGCAGGTATACAATACCGCCGCCAACCAGCATATACCAGAATATGGCGTCATAAATACCGTCAGCCAGGCTGCCGTTCTTCACACAGGAGTAGAATTTGATTCCAAGTCCAATGAAAAGGTGAAGAATACCAAGTCCGAACGCAAATACCAGAAGCTTCATAGGAAGGCTTACCGGTTCAAACCAGAGAGGAGCAAGCCTGATATCCGGCCGGTTGAAGAATGTGGTCGCGATAACATTAACCGCATCTCCGAAAAAGCTGCCGAACATAAAGCCCCAGAATGTTGTGGAGATACCACAGTACATGAACATCTTCATGAACTTCTTCATTCCGGCTTCCATGTTCTTGAATTTGGTAAGGCAGTACGCAGTACCTGCCACCATGATAAGACCGTAAGCCGCGTCCGAGAGCATGAGCCCGAACTGTACATAGTAGAACAATGCCACTATCATGGACGGGTCAATCTCGCCCTTGGAAGGAACGCTGTAGCTCTCAATAACGCCCTCCACCGGTTCTGCGAACTTATTGTTGTGGAGCAGGATGGGCACATCCTCCTCGTCGCCCGGTTCTGTGTACTCTACAACCACCTCATACTTTTCCTGAAGCAGCTTTTCAAGCTTTGGAGCCGCGTTCTCAGGTACGTATCCGGTTATAAAGAATACGCGTCTTGACTGGGCCAGGCCGTTTAACACACCGTATTTCTCAGCACGCATGGTATAGTAATCCATAACGAACTTTATGAGTTCCCGGTCCGGAGCCATCTCCGCCACAGCCTTTTCCGCTTTCTCAATCTCCACCTTTTCCTTTGCAAGCTCTTCTTCCAGCTGCTGCTGGCGTTTTGCAGGCACTGCTGAGCTCAGGGGCGGTTTTACAAAATTCATTTTCTTCAGAGCGTCCTCCACTGCTTCCGCATCCGTTTTCGCGCAGACAATGAAAAGACAGGTCTGCTCCTTGGACGCACTTACAATGGTCACGTCAATTGTCTCTGCCTGAGGTGCCAGCTCCCCAAGCTGCTCTGTTACCTGTTCCAGGGTAATTTCATCCTGGATGGAACCGATAAATGCCGCAGTTTTCTTAGTTCCCTTAAAATCAAGGGGCAGGTCAAAGGATCTCCATGGCACCAGTGCTTCCATCTGCTGTTCCAGCTTTGGAACCGCCGCACTGTGCTCGCCTATCTGCTTGGCAAGTTCCTGTAAGCGGTAGGCTTTTTTCATGACCTCGTCGTGTTTGCCTGCATTGGCCTCATATTCGTCCAGGGAAAGCACTTCCCTGCCTTCGAACGAGGACAGCATGCCCTTCTCCTCAGGCGCGTACCTGTCCAGAATATTAATGGCCTGCTCTGCTATATTGGCATTTCGTTCAAATACGGTTTTGGAAGACGTCACGTCCATTCTGCCCAACATGTCATCTTCCTGCAGCACATTGCTGATTTCAAGTACCCCTTGGCGCTGCAGAAGCTCAAGGGTGCCCTTGCGATCCTTTTTCAGACCGCATATCAGCACTTTTTTCATAGGCACTACTGCCAACCTTAAGCGCCTCCCTTCCTATAGCAGTTCTGATAAGATAACTTCAACTGCCTTTTGTTGTTTCTCAGCTACAGCCTTCTGCAATGCTTCCAAATCCTTGCCTTCCTCGGCACCGGCCGCCTGCATCATCTGCTCGCTCTGAGCCTTGGCATCCTCCTCGGCCCCCATGGCGCCTTCTCTGGCAGATTTCGTCATCTCTGCCTTCATCTGCGCCGCCTGAGCCTTTGCCTCTGCCACAATTGCCTCCGCCTCTTTTACTGCTTCCTTCTCGGCTGCTTCCGCGGCCGTTTCTGCCTGACGGATTGCGTCAATCGTCTCCTGGGCCAATCCAAATCCCCCTTTCTGTACCGGAATCCCGTTAGCTATCCTGCCGGAATATATGGTTAGTTTGCGCAGATATGCCTCCGGGAATACGATGGACCATACGTTTGTGTTGCAAAATGACAACTTATCCAGTATTTGTCCATAGCTTTCCTATTATTTTTGTACAATATGAATAGATTATAACCCATGCATAAAAATTTATCAATCCACTTTCTCAATATTTCATGAAAAAATTTTAGACTTTCTAAATATTTTTGTACAGCATACAAAAAACTTCTATCCATATTTTAATAGCTGCCCCCTTAAACATCACATCCGGCGGGACCTATTTGTTACATTAATAACAAATTTTTTTATTAAAATAGGCTGCAGTCCCAACGCCTTCCATCTGCGTCATAAGCTACAGCCTATTTAATAACATCATATCATTTTATCCTGTTATTTGAAACAGTAATTTTTTAACATCTTTTTAACGCACCCGGACTAATCCGCAATAATCATCCGTTTCTTTCCGCCGCCGTTCATCAGGCTGTAGTATGCAGGAAGCATAAGCAGCGACAGAATGGTGGATGCGGTCAGGCCGCCGATATTAACAAGGGCAAGACCCTGTGTGGTGGAACCGCTGTCGCCCAGAGCAAGGGCCATGGGCACCATGGACACAACCGTGGTCAGGGTGGTCATCAGGATAGGTCTCAGACGGGTAGCGCCCGCTTCCACCAGAGCAGTATTTAAATCCATCTCCCTGCGGTACTGGTTTACCGTATCCACATACAGAATACCGTTATTAACAACCGTACCAACCAGCATCAGGAATCCCAGCAGGGACGTCATGCTGATGGCGCTGTCTGCCAGCCACAAAAGACCAAAGGCACCTATGAGGCAGAACGGAATGGTGGTCATTACCATGATTGAGAACTTGGGCGACTCGAACTGGGCCGCCATGACCACGAATACCAGGAAGATAGCCAGGGCAATGGCCTGGAACAGAGCCGTAAACTCCTCTGTCATGGATTCATCCATCTGGTTCTGGGCAATGGTTACATTTGCATTATCACTTACAGCCGGCTGCACCACCTCGCTTAAAAGCAGGGCCTTTGTGTTTTTATCCGAATTCTCGGTATAGATACCGCTAATAGTGGCGCGGTACTGCTTATCCTGCCTGGTGATGGATGCCGGGCTGTCTGCAAAGTGAATGTCAGCCACATCTGTCAGCGCCACGGAGCTGCCCTTGGGCGTCTGAAGGGTAATTGTCTCAATCTGATCCAGGGTCTTATAGCGCTCCTTAGGATACTCTACCTTTACATCAATATCATTTCCGTCAATATTAAGGGAGGTGGGAGTGGTGCCGCTGAGCATGTTGTTCAGGGTACCGCCAATCTGGGCCGGCGTCAGTCCTGCCGCCCTTGCCTTGATGGGATTCACCGTCACCTTGACAACTGAGGCCGCGTTCTCCAGGTCGGAATGGACCTTGGTCAGCTCCGGACGTTTGCTTAAGTTTTCTGCCAGCTGGTCGCTGACCGCCTTCAGGTCATCGTAATTTGTACTCTGAAGGTCCACGGAGTATTCATCATCCGAACCCATCATGGCGCTGACCTGTGAGTAGGCTTCCACTGTTATATTGGTATCGGAGATTCCGCCCAGCTGCTGCTTCCAGAGGCGGACCACCTCATCTGTCTCCATCTTTCTGTCCTTCTTAAGGTAAACAGTGATGTTGGGATCCGAGCTCATGCTCAGTCCTGAACTTCCGGCCAGAGTAATGTAGGATTCCACATCCCCCTGCTGGGAGATAATATCCTCTATCTGCTTCATGATATGGTCCACTTTATCAATGGTCATACCCGGCTTTACTTCCGCGGTAATGGATATCTGGCCCTGGTCATCCTCAGCCATCATCTCCACACGCAGGAACTTGGCTATGAAGAAGGAGAACAGAAGGAGCGCTACAGATGCCAGCATGACAAGTCCCCTCTTGTTCAGAAGCTTTGTCATGATTCCCCTGTAGGCTTCCTGCATCTTTTCAACAGGTCTGGACAGGGGAGCTGTCTTTTTCTCCACCGGCTTGTAAATCATATAGCACAGAGGCACCACCGTGATAGCCGATATAAGGGATGCCGTCATACAGAACACAATGGTAAAGCCCAGAGGCCGGAACATCTGCCCCGTCATACCGCCCAACATGGCCAGCGGAAGGAATACCACGCAGGTGGTCAGCGTGGAACCGATAACTGACTGGTACACCACGCCGGTACCGTTTAAGGCCGCCTTGGAAAATTCCCGGAATCCTGTGTCATCCGTGGCCCTGAAACAGCTCTCAAGCACAACAGTGGAGTTATCCACCATCATACCGACGCCCAGCACCAGGGCGCTCAGGGTAATAACATTAAGGCTGAAGCCCATGAGCTGCATCAGTATGAGAGACGACAGGATGGATACGGGTATGGAGCTGCCTACAATCATAGACGCCTTCAGGTCCCCGAAGAACAGCCAAATGATGACCATGGAAATGATAATGGCCAGTACCATTGTCTCGATAACAGAGCTCAGGGACGACATGATGGAATCCTTGTCATCATCTACTATGGTAATCTGCAGGCTTGGATCCTTGGCGGTAAGCTCATTCACCACCCGCTTTACATCTTTTGAGACATTCAGAGTGGCGGCGTCCTGCTGCTTGCTGACAGTCAGGGCCACGATATCCTCGGGAAGTCCGTTCTCAGCCTTATAACGCGCAATACTCTCTACATCATCCGCGCCCATATATACCTTGGCCACATCGCTCAGGTATACGGTCTGGCCGCCGGATACGGTCAGCGGAATATCATTGAGACTGTCCATGGTCTCAAAGGGCTGCTCGGTTGACACAGACAGCTTCTGGTCACCCACCTGCGTATCTCCTGCCGGATATGTGATATCCGATCCCGCAATATCGCTGGCAATAGAGCTCATGGATACGCCGTACTGTTTCAGCTTCTCCGGCATCAGCTCCACCTTGATGTATTTCTGGAGTCCGCCGGTGATGGAAACCTCGGCTGCTGTTGACAGCTTCTCAAATTCAGGGACAATCTCATTGTTTACATAATTGTACAGATCGTCGTCCTCACCATGGCTGACCGCCATGATTACATTTGGCTTCAGGCTGGTATTCAGCTCCAGCATGATGGGGTCATCCGCATCCTCAGGAAGCTCTACCTTAGCCAGGTCCATCTGTTTCTTTAAATCATCATACGCATCGTTCATATCCGTGCCGTACTTATATTTCAGCATGACGATGGACATGTTCTCCTTTGACTGGGAGGATATGGTATCCAGACCGCTCAGGGTACTGGCCCTGTCCTCAATCGGTTTGGTGACCAGCTCGCTGACATCGTCAGGGCTGGCGCCGGAGTAAACGGTCATTACAATCATCATGGACATGTTCATATCCGGCATCAGCTCCAGCGGTGATTTCATCACCGAGGATAAGCCGAACACAATCAGACACAGGATTGCGAGAACCGTACTGACCGGCCTTCTTAAGACAAGTTTTGTTAAGCCCATTTTCCTGCCTCCTTCTATTGTGCCTGACTCTGGTCTGCGGCCGGACTTTCAGCTTTGTCTGTCTGATCGGTTTCCTGGATGACCTGCATCTTTATCTGGGCATCGGTTTCCGTTCCATTCATCTCAATGGTTGCCGGCGCCTCGGTCTCCAGTGTCACCTTGGTCCCCTCCTTTAATTCGGAGGTCCAGGTGGTGAGGATCTGGTCATCCAGGGTGATTCCTGAAAGCACCGCGATATTCTCACTGTCATAGATACCCACTTCCACCGGTACCTCATGGATGATGCCGTTGTCATATGTATATACGTAGGCATCGCCTGATTTATAATATACACAGTTATTTGGAATCAGAATGGCATTCCTGGCAGATGCAGAAGGCACCCGCAGCTCCACACTGGTTCCGGCCGCCATGGTCTCATTGTCATCCACAGACGCCTTTATCTTGAACAGGCCCACGGATGCCTCAGCCATGTTGCTGACTTCAATGACATTGCCGCCGTATTCGGTTCCTTCCTTGATGACCGTAATGGGATCACCCGGGTTCAGGTGGTTCTTTACCTTCTCAGTCACATAGAAAGTCACATTATTGCCGCTGTCTCCCGCGATAACGCAGAGCTGGTTGGAGTTTCCGACTGTATCATGAACCTCCACATTGAGCTGCTCCACCCGTCCGCTTATAGGGGATGTTACATGGCTGAATTCCATCTGGTTTTCATATGCAATCTTGGCGGACTCATACTGAAGTCTCTTGGCCTCAGCAGCGGTCTGATAGCCCTCAAACTCTTTATCAGATACAAAACCTGAGGCATGGAGCGGAGCCATACGGGCCAGGGTAGACTGTGCGTCATCCCATGCCACCTTTGCCGCGTCCATGGAGTTTTTGGATGTGTCCACCTGCTTTGTATCAATCTCCAGCAGCACCTGTCCGGCTGCAACCACATCCCCGGCCTTCACGTTGACAGCTGTCACGTCGCCTCCTGCCTTGGGATATATGTATACAATGTCGGCCGGCTCAATGGTGCCTACCAGGTCTGTTGTCAGTAATATGTCGCCCATATGCGGCGTCTGCACCGTTACCACCGGATCCGGGGTAGGGACAACAGGCTCTTCCTTTTTGAAAACTCGGGCAATCACAATGACTGCTATAATTACAATCACGATTCCCCAGATAATGCGCGTCCTTGCCTTTTTCATCTTCTCCTCTTTCCTTTCATGTCCTTTTTAGTATGAGAATCTGTCATAGCACCGGCGCTGTCCAGTGATGGAATACAGCACCAGAAAAAAACAAGGGAAATGAGCTGCTTTGGTCCACAGCCCTTCCCCAAATTACGGCTTCCTTCTTTTTTACCAACCATCTTGTATTTTAGACAGTTGCCCCCCTTTTTGTCTAACACCAAAATGCGGATAATTAACAACACATTGTTGTTAATTATAATTATTTTTCAAAAATTTAATAAAACTTTCAAGTCTTTTCTCATTTTCTTTACGCCATACAATGATGACGCTGGCATAGGCCTGGTTCCTGGAGTTGGGCATAGGGTGCATAACCAGGCGTTCCCCGTAGTTGTGATAAAATTCTTTAAAGCCGATATGAATCCCTTCATTGGCAATAATTGCCAGCTCCAGGCTGTTGACATTTTCATAATACCGGGCCTTCTGAAGGACGTGCTCCTGCTTGGCAATCAGTTCAAACAGCCGCAGCTCGGCGCCGGCAAAAAAATTCTTGAAGAGACAGAGCATGGTCTCTCCCTTAAAATCCTCCATGACCACATCTTCCTTCTGTGCCAGGGGATTTTTCTTGGACATGACATAGTATAAGGGCAGCTTTTTTATAACCATCAGGCCGCACTTCTCTTTAAGCTGCTCGTAGGAAGGAGTAAAACTTACCGTCATCATCAAATCCGGGTTTCCGTTGGTTATATCTTTTATATTGGTGAATTCATTGATTTCAAATTCCACCTCCGGGTCAAAGGCCATATAATCAGCCAGTATGTTGCCCGCCATCTCTATGATGCCGCTCATGCCCACCACAGACAGATTAATCCTGCGTTTGGCTCTCTCCCCTTCCTCCCTGGCCATATCCACGGAGTCATATATTTCCTTGGGGATATCCTTCCAGCGCCACAAAAGAAGCTCACCGCTGCGGGTCAGCCTCACATCCCTGGTGGTCCTGTCAAAAAGCCGCAGCTCCAGTTCCTTTTCCAGAGATGCTATCTGGCGGCTCAACCCCTGCTGGGATATATACAGATGGTTGGCTGCCTCCGTAAAATTAAGGGTCCTGGCTGCTTCCAGGAAACATTCTATCTGATGGATGGTCATGGATATACTCCTTTTGTGTGCGTTCCAGTATTGTTATAAGCTGTCCGGCGTATCCTGTTTTGCTGCATCCTGTTCTGGCGTATCCTGTTTTGCTCCGCCCAGATTCAGAACCGCGGACGGGTCCAGGGCGTCTCTCAGGGCATCGCCCACAAAATTGATGGCAACCACCAGGACCACTATCAGGAGTCCGGGCGGAATCCAGAGCCAGGGCTGCTTTGTCAGCACGGTCAGGGACTGGGCGCTGTTGAGCATATTGCCCAGGCTGGCTGTGGGCGGCTGCACCCCCATGCCCAGAAAGCTTAAGGAAGCCTCATCCAGCATGGACAATGCCATGACCGAGGTGGCGTACACCAGAATGGGCGCAACGGTATTGGGAAGTATCTCTGAAAACAGGATATGTCTGGCAGGCATCCCGGCTACTATGCTGCTCTTGACAAAATTAGTCTCCCGCAGGCTCAGCACATTGCCCCTCACCAGCCGGGCAATGCCGGGCCAGTCCACAAATCCGAGAATCAGTATGATGCTCCAGAGCCCCGGTTCAAAGATGGCTGCCGCCACCAGCACCAGAAGTATATACGGAAAGGACATGACCATGTCTGTAAAACGCATGATGGCTATGTCCAGCCAGCCTCCAAAGTATCCCCCCAGCAGACCCAGGCTGACTCCAATGGCAGTGGATATGGCTGTAGCCAGCACGCCCACCAGCAGAGAAATACGCGTTGCATATAATAAGCGGGAGAACATATCCCGTCCGATCTGGTCTGTTCCCAGCAGGAACCCCGGGCCCGGCGGGGCGCCAAAGGGTCCTGCGATGGCATCCGGGTCATAGGGCGCTATGACAGGCGCCAGGATGGCCGCTGTGCAGATAACTGCCAGCACCACCAGACTGATGCAGGCCAGACGGTGGTGGAGAAACCGCCGCCTGACGGTCTGCCAGTAATTTTCTCTTCCAATGTCCCCATAAGGGTTCTTTCTGTTCATTTTCATTCTATCTATGCTTACTCCTGTCAAGTACTTGCGCCGGTCTGTCAGTCATACTGAATAGCCGGGTTTACAATGGCGTACAGAATATCCGTCACCAGGTTGGCTGCCAGCACCACCACGGCGGAAAGCAGGCAGACGCCCATGATTACCGGGTAATCCCGGTTCAGAATGGCGCTCATGGTCATAAGTCCCAGTCCGGGCCAGGAAAACAGCTGCTCCACAATGACCGCGCCGCCAAACAGCACCGGAATCTGCATGCCGATAACCGTCACAATGGGCACCAGGGCATTGCGCAGGGCGTGCTTATATATGACCATCCTGCGCCCGATTCCCTTGGCCCTGGCTGTGCGCAGATAGTCCTGCTGGAGGATTTCCAGCATGGCGCTGCGGATATACCGGATATTGGTACCTGCCATGGAGACAGACAGCACCAGCACAGGCATCACCATATGGGCCGCCACATCCGCTGCGCCGCCCGCAGTTCCCAGGGTGGTCATGCCTCCGGATGGCAGTATGCCCAGATTCACGGTAAACAGGTACACTAACAGCAGGGACAGGAAAAATCCCGGTATGCTGCTTCCGAAAAAGGAGGCTGTGACCACAGCGTAATCCCCCTTGGAATACTGGTGGATGGCGCTGTAGATCCCGGCAGGCACCGACATGATAAGACTTACTATCAGCGACACCCCCATCAGAAGGAGGGTTGGTCCCAGATGGCTTCCAATCATGGCGCTGACCGCCTCGTAGGATTTCACGGAGTACCCCATGTTTCCGGAAAGAAGCTGCCCAAGCCAGATAAAGTACTGTATATAAAAGGGTTTGTCCAGTCCCATGGCCGCCTCCTTGGCAGCAATGGCTTCCTGGGAAATACGGGCTCCCTGAAGCATTTCCAGGGGACTGCCCGCAAAACACATGATGGCATAGTCAATCATGGTAATGCCAAGCAGGGTGGGAATAGCAATCAGAATACGCTTCAGTATATATTTTGTCATACCTTCCCGTCCTCCTTCTCTAATTCCTTAAACCGGATACAGGCTGTCAGGTGGCTGCTTCCGGGAACCGCCGGCCTCAGCTCCATTTCCCCGCTCATGCACTCCCCCTTACAGTGAGGGCATCTGGGGTGGAAGGGACATCCTGAAGGCGTATTTACATTTGACGCAGTCTCCCCGCCCACAATTCCCTCTGAACGCTTCCTTCGTTTCCTCGGATCAGCAATGGGCACCGCCTCGAACAGAGCCCTGGAATACGGATGAAGAGGGTGGTCAAACAGCTCCTTCCGGTCCGCAATCTCTACCATCTTCCCCAGGTACATGACGGCAATCCGGTCGCTGACATAGTTCACAGCCCCCAGTCCGTGGCCGATAAAGATGCAGGTAAGTCCCAGCTCCTTCTGTAAATCCCTGAGCAGGTTCAGTATCTGGGCCTGGATGGACACATCCAGGGCGCTGACCGGTTCATCGCACACCAGCAGTCTGGGATTCAGGGAAAGGGCCCTGGCAATACCTATGCGCTGCCTCTGTCCGCCGGAGAATTCATGGGGATATCTTCCCAGACAGTTCTTAGGAAGCCCCACCATATCCAGCAGCCTCTCCACATGGGAATACACATCCCCGCGTTTGGCCAGCCCATGATACAGCATGGGCTCTGCCAGTATCTCAAACACATGCTTCCTGGGGTTCAGGGATGAATAGGAATCCTGGAATATCATCTGCAGCTGGGTGCGGAAGGGCTTCATCTGGGCCTGGCTCATATGGCCCAGGTCATGACCGTCGTAGACAACCCGTCCTCCTGTCGGATGTTCCAACCCTACCAGCTGGCGTCCCAGCGTGGATTTACCGCAGCCGGATTCACCCACCAGCCCCAGAGTCTCCCCCTCAAACAGCTGAAAGGAAACCCCGTCCACAGCCCGCACCACACCGGCGGAACGGGAGAACATGCCCGACTTTGCCGTATAATATTTTTTCAGTCCCTCCACAGAAAGCAGGGGGACCCGGGATGTATCAGCCATCTGCCAGCACCTCCTTCGCCCTGCAGCACCGCACAATGTGGGAGTCCCCCACAGACATCTCCTGCTGCGGCTTCATGCATATCTCTGTCCTGAAGGGACATCTCCTGGCAAAACGGCACCCTCGAATCCGGTCGTAATGCTCCGGCACAATCCCCTCTATGGACTCCAGTCTTCTGTCCTCCTCATCCCTGATGCCGGGTACAGAACGCAGCAATGCTCTGGTGTAGGGATGGGCCGGATGGTCAAACAGCTCCAGCACCCGGGCCTGCTCAATGAGCTGCCCCGCATACATCACTAACACCCGGTCTGCCATCTGAGCCACCAGTCCCATGTCATGGGTGATGAGCAGCACCGCCATGCCCATTTCCTCCTTAAGCTCCAGAATCAGGTCCATGATTTGGGCCTGAATCGTCACATCCAGAGCCGTGGTCGGCTCATCGGCAATCAGAAGGGACGGATTACAGGAAAGGGCCATTGCAATCATGACGCGCTGGCGCATGCCTCCCGACAGCAGGTGCGGGTATTTTTTCATCACAGATAGGGTGTCCGGCAGCCCCACCTTCTTAAGAAGGGACAACGCTCTCTCCCGGGCCTCATCTTTTCCCAGCCCCATGTGGGCCCGGATGCTTTCCGTCATCTGGCTCCCGATGGTAAATACTGGGTTCAGGGAAGTAAGAGGGTCCTGGAATATCATGGTCAGCCGGTCTCCCCTGACTCCGTCCAACTCCCGCTCCGTCATGGAAAGCAAATCCCTTCCCTCAAACAGGACCCGGCCGGCCGTCACCTTGCCCCCTTTTCCCAAAAGTCCCATGACAGACAGGGCTGTGACGCTTTTGCCGCAGCCCGACTCCCCTACAATACAGACTATCTCCCCCGAATCCACATGGAATCCCACGTGGTCCACACTGATATTCTTCCCCCCGTCACCGGAAAATTCAACTTCCAGATTTGTGACTTCAAGGATATGTGACATATTGTTTCCTCATTTCTTAATATTAATGGCCCATTTCCCATGAATGAAGATACCCAGAGAGCATATGCCCTCCGGGAATCTGTTCATACGTTCCGATTATGGGGTTGTCCTGCCGGGATACATTCAAATGGAACATATTCTATTGGGATACATCCCACTGCTCCACATGATTGAAGAAGCCATAGACGCTGGGCTTAACCCCGGTCAGGCGCTTATTGGCCGCTGCCATGGTCTTGATAATGTAGGCTGAAAACATGGGTACATCCTCCTGGACGCTCCGGTCTACAATCCCGTACAGCTCCTTCAACTTGTCCTTGTCGTTTGTCAGGGCCACATTTGACAGGGCTTCCTCCACCTCCGGCCTGGTATAGCCGGTCCAGCTGCCCTGGCCGCCTAAGAGCCAGGCAACGTCCGCGTAAGGATCCACCGGAGGATACGTATACTGCACGGACAACACATCAAAATCACCGCTGGAAGCAGTGCTCATCAGCGTATTGATGTCCATGGTCTGGATATCTGCCTTGATGCCCACCGCGGCCCACTGGGCTGCTATAACAGAAGCAGCGTTCACAAAGGTACTGTCGCCTGAGTCAATGCAGAAACGGATGCTTTTGCTCTGGTCCCATCCGCTCTGTGCCAGCAGGCTCTTTGCCTTTTCCGGATCATAGGAAACAGGCACCAGGGTACTGTCAAAATACGGGCTGGCTGATGACAGGAAACCGTCCGCCACTTCTCCGTTTCCCTTTAAGAGCTGCTCCAGAAGCTGGTTCCGGTCCACTGCGTACAGCATGGCCTGACGCACCTTTGTATCGGTGATTCTGGCTGTATTGATGAATACGGACTGGTTGGTAATGGGGTCTCCGTAGGAAACCTCCACGTTCTCCAGCGCCGCCACACTCTCATAGTCCTCCAGGGGAATGGTACTCATGGTGTTCTGGGTAATGTCGATTTCCCCGGACTTAAGCCCGGCATAAAGCTGGCTGCCTTCCACGATTTTTATGTTGAGGCGCTCAATCTTGGGAGCACCCTTCCAGTAGTCTTTGTTGGCCTCATAAGACACATAGTGGTCCCGATCAAACTCTGTCACCTTATAGGGACCGCTCACCACGTCCGGGCGGCTAAACCATGGGGCTGACGTCAGCGCCTTCTCATCTATATCCCCAATCACATGCTTTGGAAGGGGCATGAGATAGCGGGCATAAGAACTGTTAAAGGTTATGAGCGACATGGGTGCCTTGGTGGTAAAACGCACGGTCTTATCATCCACCCTGGTAATGCCTTCCACATGGTCTGCCCCTTCTTCTACAAACCCGTTGTCGCCCACGCCTTCAAATACATAATACATCATAGCCGGGTTTCCGATGACCGGGCTGCACAGCCTGAGAGCCGTGTACACCACGTCGTCCGCAGTGACCGGAGTCCCGTCGGACCATACGGCCTTATCATCAATGTGCACCAGGAAATTTCTCTCGTCCTCAGCTGTCACGGAATCAGCCAGCATTCCCTCAAATTCCATGTTCTGGTCCAGTTCCACCAGGGGCAGGAACATAAGACCTGTTGCATATTTATTCATCTCCACGCCGTCCATCAGCAGGGGATTCAGCGTATTGAGAGAGCTGGTCACTCCGATATTGACAATCTTCCCGCTGCCAGCGGCCGCTGACTGGGTCTGGCCCGCTGCTGCCTGGCCTGATTCCGCCTGGCCCGACGGCTGGCTGCCGCCCTTGCCCGCACATCCTGCCGATGACAGGACCATGGCCGCAGATAAAGCCAGGGCCAGAAATCTGCCTGCCCTTCTCCCTGCTGTTCCTTTTGTATGTTTCATAAGTTTCCTCCTTAAAACCGGCATCCGTCTCTGCACAGCGCTGCGCCGCGCAGCAAAACCACACTATTCATAGCAAATTAGTATGGTTTTATTTATATCATTACACGCAAAAAATGTCAATAGCTCTGTCCCCCCGGCTTTTAAAATAAAGTGGAAATTTACTCCATACTGCTATAGAATAGGGTTAAAAGGAGTAAGCTTCTCCCCTCCCTTGTTCCTCCGTCCACTCTGCGTTACCTGCTAAGCAGGGAGGCTGCTCCTGTCCTTCGTAAAATCCGTGAGGCAAAAGATGTAATACACTACTGATTCTTCTTTTGATCCATGCCTCATTGTGGTACAATGCCTTATTATAGACAAAACTCTCAATGAGGTAACGGAGGTATGCTTATGGATATGAACCTGATGCTGATTATCGTACAGGAGAATGATGCTGAATCACTGGCATCCGCATTTAAGAGAAGCCAGATTCAGGCCACCAGGATAGACGCCAAAGGGCTGGTTTCCAGCAGGAAACTTAATGTATTCCTGGTGGGGACGGAACGGACGGACGAAGTATTGCAGCTGGTATCTTCCAACTGCAAAGAACGCGCCATGGAGATAGAGGACCAGGAATACAATGGCCATATGTTTGTGGATGTACAGAAAACCATCGTCATTGGCGGCGCTACCATCTTCATCCTGGGGGAGGCCAGGCTGATGAAGGTCAAGGGCGGATGCTGCGGGGATTAAGGGCAGCCGGAAAACATAAGGTAAAAAACACAAATGCAAAAACGGGACTCCATACATCACATATGGAATCCCGTTATCATTTTACCCATCAATCCCTGCTGAACAAAGAATTAATCGCAGGTATATGGCATAAGAGCGATATGACGTGCGCGCTTGATAGCTACAGTCAGGGCTCTCTGGTGCTTTGCACAGTTGCCTGTGATACGGCGGGGAAGGATTTTTCCTCTCTCGGATACGTATCTCTTTAACTTGTTAACATCCTTATAATCAATGGTTCCGTTCTTATCTCCACAGAATACACAAACTTTTTTTCTTCTGCGCATTCCGCCTGGTCTTCTCATCTTAGCGCCATCTGGTCTGTCTGTTTTATTAAATGCCATTGGTGTTGTCCTCCTTTATTATTAACCATGGAACATCCTAGTTAAATGGAAGTCCTTCGTCCTCCACTCCATCAGGAATGTTCATAAACCCATCACCAATCGCACTGGTAGGAGCCGGTCTCTGAGAAGGAGCTGCCTGGGCATATCCTCCCATTTCAGACGCCGCACCCTTACTGTCTGCGAATTCCTGGTCATCCAAAATGACCTCGGTGGTGTATACTTTCTGACCTTCCTTATTTACATAGCTACCTGTCTGGATTCTGCCTGACACAAGCACCCGCATTCCCTGACGGAAATACTTCTCGGCGAACTCGGCAGCGCGGTCAAATGCAACACAGTTGATAAAATCGGCTGTCTGCTGCTCCGCGGAGCTGTCCTGGCCCCTGCGTCCCCTTCTGTCCACTGCAAGGGTGTACCTGGCTATAGCCATGGAACGCTCTCCCTGTGAATATCTGACTTCCGGGTCTCTTGTCAATCTTCCCATTAAGATAACTCTGTTCATACGGTCACACTTCCTTTTTCTCTCCCGCCATAGGCGGTCTGGGTATCCCTTATGCCTCTGCCTTAACGCATAAGTATCTGATCACTGGTTCCATAATACGAATGTGAGCCTCTACTTCATTCGGGCATACAGAATCAGACTCGAACTGGATGAAGTAGTAGTAAGCTTCGTGCATCTTCTGAATTTCATAAGCAAGTCTCTTCTTGCCCCATTCATCTACATTTGTTACAGTGCCGCCGAAACGGGTAATGTAACCCTTTACCTTTTCGATTGCTGCTGCACGCTGCTCGTCTTCCAGCTTCACATTCAGAACAACGGTTAATTCATACTTGTTCATCTTGCTTTACCTCCTTGTGGTCTCTGGCCCCTGCTTTCAGTAACAGGAGCAAGGATATAATATGTCACGGAGTATTATTTTAACAAATTCCCTGGACAAATGCAAGATGTTTTTTTGTTTTCTTTCATTTTTATGACGGATTTCGCGGTATCTCCAGGGGGCGGCTGCTTAGGAATCCTCTTTTGCCTTGGTAAGTCCTCTGGTATTTTTCTCCACCAGCCTGCGGGCAATCATGATTTGATGTCCGCACCCCATGCATTTAAGCCGGAAATCAGCTCCCACCCTGAGGATTTCCCACTGGCTGCTGCCGCAGGGATGGGTCTTTTTGAGCTTTACTATGTCCCCTACTTCATAATTCAACTTTTCATTCATGCCATATCTCCATTTCTGTATATGGGTCTGGCCGCTGCCTGTCACCCTTTCAGTATGCCTTCTATGTCAGCCAGCTCTTCACAGCTGAATGCCGGGCTGTCAAGGGCCTTTGCGTTATCCTCCAGCTGGGCAATACTGCTGGCCCCTATGAGAACGCTGGTGACTTCCTTCCTGCGAAGCACCCAGGCCAGGGCCATCTGGGCCAGGGACTGTCCGCGCTCCCCTGCCATTTTGTTCAGAGCCCTGATTTTTACCAGCTTGTCCTCTGTCAGATATCTGCCGCCCACAGTGGTCCCTTCCTTTGAAGCCCTGGATCCTTCCGGTATCCCATCCAGATATCTGCCCGTCAGGGCGCCCTGTGCCAGGGGGCTGTAGCATATGCAGCCCACGCCCTCACGGTCCAGAAGCTCGAAAAGGCCGTCCTCCGCCCAGCGCTCGAACATATTGTACCGCGGCTGGTGAAGCAGACAGGGGGTTTTGTTCTCCCTCAGTATGCGGATGGCTGCCTCTGCTTCCTCTGCCTGATAATTGGAAATCCCCACATACAGCGCTTTTCCCTGGCGCACCATGTCTGACAGGGCACCCATGGTCTCCTCCAGGGGTGTCTCAGGGTCAGGACGGTGATGGTAAAATACATCCACGTACTCCAGTCCCATACGCTTTAGGCTGGAATCCAGACTGGCCATAAGGTACTTCCTCGATCCCCAGTTGCCGTATGGTCCCGGCCAGAAATCAAACCCTGCCTTTGTGGAGATAAACAGCTCATCCCTGTACCTTCCCAGACCGTCCCGGAGAGCGGAACCAAAATTTTCCTCCGCCTTTCCCACCGCCGGAAATCCATAGTTATTTGCCAGGTCAAAATGGGTGATACCCATATCAAATGCCCTGAAAAGAACAGCCTCCTGTTCCTCCAGGCTCTTTTCCAGTCCAAAATTCTGCCACAGTCCCAGGGATATTCTTGGAAGCAGGACACCGCTTCTGCCGCTGCGTTTATATTCCATGCTGCCGTATCTGTTCTCTGCCGCCTGATACATCTGTGATACCTTCCTTTCCTAATCAACCACAGTCCCAAGGACCTCTCCAATCGGATCGCTGATAACCAGATCCGCCTGGGAATCCCTTGAGGTGGCCGCTTTATTGATGAGCACCAGTTTATGGCCTCTGTAGTAGTCAATCAGTCCTGCCGCAGGATACACCACCAGGGATGTCCCTCCTATGATGAGTATGTCCGCATGTCTGATATAGTCCACGGATTTCTGCAGTGTCCTGTCATCCAGCCCTTCCTCATACAGGACCACGTCGGGTTTAATCACACCGCCGCAGCTGCAATGAGGCACGCCATCGCTCTTTACAACGTAGTCCAGATCATAAAACTGTCCGCATCTGGTACAGTAATTCCTATGTACACTGCCGTGAAGCTCCAGCACCTCCCTGCTTCCCGCCATCTGGTGGAGGCCGTCAATGTTCTGGGTAATGACCGCCTTAAGCTTCCCCCTCTCCTCCAGCCGGGCCAGGGCCTTGTGGGCCTGGTTTGGGACAGCATCGGTAAACAGCATCCTGTCCTTATAAAATCGGTAGAATTCCTCCGGATACCGCATATAAAAGCTATGGCTTATGATGGTCTCAGGCGGGTACTTATACTGCTGGTTATAGAGCCCGTCCACACTGCGGAAATCCGGAATCCCGCTTTCCGTGGATACTCCGGCTCCGCCAAAGAACACAATGTTATCACTGCCGCCAATCCATTCCTTTAACTGCTGCCATTTTTCGTTCATAACATTACCCCTTCCTGCCTCTGCAACCCATGCCTTATCTATAGACTTATCTATAAGCCTTATCTTGCAGCCTTATCTATAGCCTTATCTACACCACCTCATCCAGATACACGCCGTCCAGGACCTGCACATATGCGCACCAGAAAGGCACTCCATTTTGTTCCCCCTCTGCCAGCTCCTCCAGGGCGCTGTATCCAAACAGCCAGGATGCCAGCTGTTCTATGGTAATATCCAAAACCTCTGTGGAAACCAGCGTCCCCGGATAATCCGGCTCCTCTGCGCATTCCCCGGTATGAATCTTTGGCAGGGATACCCCTTTCTTTGTAAGGGAGGATCCGTTTCCGTCAATTTTCCATCTCCACAAACCGCTGTTGCCCGGTATCAGCGGGTCATGGATATTGACCATCACATCCATGGCAGGACAGGGACACCCTTCATCCAGGACAATGGCCTCCATAAAGGAGCGCACATCGGTAATGCGGGCCATGATTGCCGGTCTGGGCGCATGCTGGCCGCTGGCCGGTTCCAGCCATCTGTCCCTGCCCGCATACAGGAACCTCTGCTCCTGCTTCTCACGCCCCCAAAAGGCCTGGAACGCCTGCAATGACCCCGACACATCATACCATCCATATACGCTTCCCGCCTCGCTGTCTAACTCCGACTGAAGCATCTCCATATAATCCCGGTCGCGCAACGCATAGACCTGGTACCTGGAGGAGAGCCAGTGGTTCATCCATCCGGCCAGCGAGGAACAGAGATTTCCGTCCAGCCGAAGTTCCCGCCTCTGAAGGCATTCCTTTGCCTCAGATCCCAGTCTGTACTGAGGCTGGTCAAATATATACCGGAACCCAAAGGGCCTGTAGATATCCGGCGAGGCCGGCATGAGGTAGCAGAAGGGCTTCCTGTCCTGATGCATGTCCCCCAGCATCTTCATGAGCACATCCCTCATATGTCCGCGGTGGCGGCTGTCGGCAGCCGTAGCCACGCCCACGATATAATCCAGCTTCCACATCTTCTTTCCCATATTGATCCTGTATGGGTTCATATGGGCCATGGTGACGATACGGCCTGTGCCGTCCTCCTTCACTAGTACGGAGCTCTGTAGTATTTTTTTATCAAAATAATAGTCTGCAAATTCCCGGGAATCCTCCGGAAACGCTTCCTGCCAAAGGGGCCTGCACGCCCCGAACTCACTTTTCTCCAAATACCGGATCATCGTTCCCTCACCATATATTTTCTAGCAAATCCAATGGGACAATAGCTCATCTTGGCCTTTCTCAGTCCCTCCATGCCCACATCGTCCTCCCTGTTCACCAGTTCAGCCTCAGGAAATTCATTGATTAGGAACTGCTGGTTGATAAACTGGTACAGACCTCTGATTTCAGGGTTGGCCTTCTCAATATGAATGACAGCCATATTCTCACGCACATTCAGGCTTCCAATGGTAAACGCCTCCAGCTGGCCGTCGATATATACCCCGGCCATCCTCACGTAGAGGCTGGAACAGTTTTTAAGTATATCGTGGATCCCTGCCACCTCATAATCCAGGGACAGCTCCATGGCGCCCACTTCCTCCTTGTGCTGCCTCCAGCGCTCCATAAACTGCCACACCTCATGACGGTCGGAGCAGCACAGACGCCTGTACTCATACCGGCCTTCATAGGTGCGCTTAAAGCCGTTCAGGTGGTTTCTCTTCTTGACAAACTTCTTTCCCTCCAGCTTTCTCAGCTCCTCGCCGCTGTAGAGGTAGTCCTTTAAATCCACCTGTTCCTCCACCTCAAAAAGGGCCGGATCCAGGTTCAGGCACTGTACCGCTTCCTCATCGGCCAGGGAGATATAAAAAGGCTTGTGAAGCACACCCGAAAAATAATCCACCATCTGCTGAAAAAAGTAAGGCAGGTCCTCCTCCCTGCACAGAGGCATGGCCGTGGAAACCTGGCCGTCCTTTTCCATAAGCCACAAAACAGCTCTTCCCTCGCTCACCGCGCACTGTACATGATAATAGTCCTTCCACAAAAAACTGTCCAGAAACACACTGTCACATGTTTTATTGGGCCTCAGCCCGTAAAAAGGCCGAAGCCTGTCTATATCCCCGGCCACCACCGGCTTAAATTCCAATTCCATAGCATAGCACCTTCTTTTCATTTAACTTCTGATAGTATACCATAAAACCGGGTTCTATAACAGTTTTTTTGCATCACAGGAAAAAGACCTGGAAGCCGTCTTGTTTCCAGATCTCTTTCACTTTCCGGACCTCATTTTTCCAAAACCGCCGGCCTCTTCCGGCAGGAACCTCCCTTACAGTCCCTGGGCAATCTCTTTCACCAGCAGCAGCCTCTGCCCCGGTTTCACCTGGTCGTCCGCCAGCTCGTTGGTGGATATGATATTGCCCACTGTTGTATGGAATTTTTTTGCGATTTCCCACAGGCTGTCTCCCGGCTGTACGATGTATCCCACGATTCCCGGCAGCTCCTGGAGCTTCTGCAGATCCATGGGATGGATGGCTGCCCCTGTAATCACCGGTTCGCACACCGGCTGCAGAACCAGAAAGTCCAGGGCAATCACTGCCTTCACTTCCACCATGTCCCCGCCCATCATCACGGCGCTGAGCTGTTCCAGCCCTGCATCCAGCTGGTACACGCTGTCCTCCCGGATTCCTCTGGCCTCCGCCACGCAGTGGAAGGGCACCTGCTCCACAGAGGACTGGACCGGTGACGTGTCATCGCTGGTGAGATATAAAAGGGTCACTTCCAGCACACCGTCAATCTCCAGGCAGTCATCCCCGATTTCCACCTCATCCAGTTTGATGGTGCCCTCGTTGTGGCAAATCTGGAGAATCCGCTCAGCCTGGGGCAGACTCAGCTTCTCTGCCACCTTGGATTTGCACACATTCCTGGTCAGTATCTGGTCAAAACAGGCGTCTGAACGGTTCAGCTCTATCTCCCGGTTGTTGGAGTACATATCGCTTAAAAGCTCGACCTCCTCCTCCTCGTAGAGCTTGATATCCAGCTCCAGCACCGCGTCCACATCCATTTCCCGCATTTCCCCGTCGTAATCAGGCTTGGCTTCCATGTCCTTATGGGCCAGGCGCACTGTCACCATGGGGATTTGGTCCTCCTTCACATCACCCATTTCCATGTCCCCTGAAAATGGTATGGTCTCCTCCAGCCACTGGACAGGCATATTTTCATCCTCTGCCCCGTAAATAACAAAAACACTGAGTTCGCCGTCCAGATGGAGCCTTCCGTCCAGTGGTTTAGCGGTCACGTCCCGCAGCTTCATTTCCCGCCATAACAGCTGGCCTATGTTGGGCTTGCCTCCGGTAAGGCTCAGTTCCTCCTTAATCCGGTATGTATCCTTGCGCCTGACAGCAATGGCAGCCGCGTTGGCCGTGCGCTTAAGCGTCTCCACCTGCACCTGTCCCGCTCCGTCCGTGTCAGACATGCCGGCCCCTGCGGGACGGCTGTTATTTTCCATGTCCACATCCACAGCAGCTTCCACGTCCCTCAGGGTCTCCACCCGCACCTGAAGGGTAATGATGGCCTGGACTCCCAGCTTCCTGGAATTAATCATATCCGTGTTCAGGTCTTCCAACATCCAGTTAAGCCCCACGTAATCCTTTTCCTCCAGGCCCTGGACATTGACAACCTCCTCAAAGGGAATATTGCCGCCCAGGGTCTGGAGCCCGCCGCTCTCCTTGCGGTACAGCACCTGGAATTCCAGCTTCCCCTTTACCGCCACCTTATCCCCCTGGTTCTTCACTGTCTCAATCTGTATTTCGCCGGTGTCCAGCATGACCTGCTCCATATCATCCAGGGTATCCGGTACAATAAAGTCATCGTCCAGGGTAATCTGCGTGGTCACGTTGCCCTTCCATTGGTTCATATGTATCTGCTTCTTTATCAATTCCATAAAAAACACCTGCCATCTCTCATAGTCTTTTAGAAAAATCTATGCGGGCAGCAGGTGATTTATGCTCTTTTTCTATCTTTCATCGTATTCGTCCATAAAGTGGCGGCGCACCCCGTCCTTCACATAGCCAAGGCAGGCATCCAGGTTGATGTTCTCCACGCTTTTCATGATATTGGCGTCTATGAAGGGGCTGGTCTTTCTGAGGGAGCGGATAAGCTCCTTCATCTCCTGGCGCTTGGAGGTGTGCACGATATCAGCCGCCTCCCCTGCCATGCCCCTTGCAGCCTGTTCCTTTGCAATCCGCTCCGTAAACCGGCAGGCACACTGGAGGAAATGCAGACCGTTGTAATCCTTCCAGTCCAGTATATCCTCTTCCTTTACATAGTACAGGGGACGGATTAATTCCATGCCCTGGAAATTCGTGCTGTGAAGCTTGGGCATCATGGTATTAATCTGGCCTCCGTAAAGGATTCCCATAAGAATAGTCTCAATCACATCGTCAAAATGATGTCCCAGTGCTATCTTATTGCACCCCAGCTCCCTGGCATGGGCGTACAGATACCCTCTTCTCATTCTGGCGCACAGGTAGCAGGGGGACTGCTCCACGTCCACCACAATGTCAAATATATCCGAGTCAAAGATGCGCACCGGTATATTCATAAGGGCTGCATTATCTTCAATCAGCTTCCTGTTGTCCGGATTGTATCCGGGATCCATGACAATGAACTCCAGCTCAAAATCCGTCCGGCTCTGCCGCTTTAACTGCTGGAGGCATTTGGCCAGAAGCATGGAATCCTTTCCGCCGGATATACAGACAGCCACCTTGTCGCCGTCCTTTATCATCTCATAATCCTGAAGCCCCTTCACAAAGGGGCGCCATATTTCCTTGCGGAACTGTTTTATGATGCTCCGCTCTATATTTACATGGGGTGCTTCCTGTTTCATTTGCCGTGTATCTTCTCCTGGGTAGGTTATTTTTCAGACCGGGCCTCTTTTAAGGCGCCCTTAAGGAAATCAATCTCCTTCTCCATCTGTTCCATCCGCCGTTTCATTGTCTCGTATTCCTCCAGCGTCAGGCTTTTCTTTTCCTTTGGTATGGTAACCCCATCCTTTTTGATTGGACGGGCAGGTATGCCCACGGCGGTCACATTGTCCTCCAGCGGCTTCAGCAAAACTGCATTGGCTGCAATGGAGCAGTTATCCCCCACCTCAAAGGCGCCCAGAATCTTGGCGCCTGCTCCTACCATCACATTGTTGCCCAGGGTGGGATGGCGTTTGCCCTTCTTGGTTCCCACGCCGCCCAGGGTAACCCCCTGGTAAATGGTGCAGTTATCGCCCACCACTGCGGTCTCTCCGATAACCACTCCGCATCCATGGTCAATCAGGATGCCCCGGCCCAGCCGGGCGCCGGGATGAATCTCGATAAGGGTGAAAAAACGGGCAATCTGTGAAATCAGCCTGGCCACAAAAAACATCCTGTGATTATAGAACCAGTGGGCAAACCGGTGCCATATAAGGGCGTGGATTCCCTGGTACAGAAGAAATACCTCCAGGGCGTTGCGGGCAGCGGGGTCACGTTCCTGTACGGCCTTTATGTCAAGCCATATGTCCTTGAATATCATATTTACTCCAGCCTTTCTTTAACAAGTTAATACAACGCTACGGTAATACGACATTTTCCTAAAAAGATTAAATATCGTATAGTATAGCATATGATATTCAAATTAAAAAGAGCTTTTTACAGTTTGCGCCCTGTTTCATACCTCTTTTCAGGCTTTTGCCTCCCCCCGGCCCGGTTATGCTACTGGAATACCACAGGATTTTCCAGATACTCTGTCCTGATTACAATATATGGAAAAGACTGTTCCGCACCGGCATTCTCCCCCTTTTCTGGGCCCTTAAGCTCCGTATTTACCACAATAGAGTTGTCGGTCAGATAGAGCTCATTGACGCTGATGCTGTAGCCGCCTGTGGGCTGTACGCCGTATCCCACCGCTATGTACAGATTCTGTTCATCACTGTATGTGAGCTTAAACGGCTGCTGCTGTTTTTCAGCAATCAGATTCTTAAGCTCATCCGGCACATCCATATCGCCTGCCACTGTGAAATCCAGGTCCCTGACCTTATCCCCGCTGTCCTTTGACGCGGAGCAGCCGGCCAGCCACAGGGTCATGGCAAACAGCATCATGAGCCCAAGGTACACTTTACCCTTAATAGTTCCTTTCATGTTAAAACCTCCCGGAATATATGATACAATTACTATCAATATATTCCGGGAGGCCCTGATTATGCGTTTAAACACATGTTTGCGTATATTCTGACTTTATAATAGTCAAACCGATATTATATGGTGTTATACGATTTTGCGGATCCATCCCTCAGGCGCTTCGATGGTTCCCATCTGAATGCCTGTAAGGGTATCATACAGCTTCTTGGTAACAGGTCCCATGGCGTCCATGCCGCTTGGGAAGCAGATTTCCTTTCCGTGGTCCACAATCCTGCCCACCGGGGAGATAACGGCTGCTGTTCCGCACAGTCCGCACTCTGCGAACTCATCCAGTTCAGAAAGCTTCACAGGCCTCTGGGTTACCTTAAGGCCCAGATAATGCTCTGCCACGTACACAAGAGAGCGTCTTGTGATGGATGGAAGGATGGAATCAGACTTAGGTGTCACCACCTCGCCGTCCTTGGTGACAAACAGGAAATTGGCTCCGCCCGTCTCCTCAATATAGGTTCTGGTACCGGGATCCAGGAACACGTTCTCGTCATATCCGGCGGCATGGGCCGTGACAGACGCGTGAAGGCTCATGGCGTAGTTCAGTCCGGCCTTTACGTGGCCTGTACCGTTGGGCGCTGCCCGGTCAAAATCGCTGACGCAAAGAGTCAGAGGTTTGGCTCCGCCCTTAAAGTAAGGGCCTACAGGCGTTCCAAAAAGCCTGAACTGGTACTCCTGGGAGGGCTTAACGCCAATGACAGGGCCTGTGGCAAACATATAGGGCCTGAGGTAGAGGGTGGCTCCGCTTCCGAATGGAGGTACCCAGGCTGCATTGGCCTTCACCACCTGGTCCACTGCCTCCAGGAATCGCTCCTTCGGGAAGGGCGGCATCTCCAGCCTCCTGGCCGAATCCATCATACGCTCCGCGTTCAGATCAGGGCGGAACGTGACAATGCTTCCATCCTCAGTGGTATAAGCCTTAAGTCCTTCAAAAATCTCCTGGCAGTACTGAAGGATGCCCGCGCATTCATTAATCACCACATTGGGGTCAGAGGTCATCCCGCCCTCGTCCCATGCTCCGTCTTTATAATTCGCCACATAGCGCTTGTCCGTCGGCATATAGGAAAATCCGATATTTCCCCAGTCCAGGTCTTTCTTTTCCATAGTCTGTTCCTCCATTCGGGTAGATATAAGATGTATTTTGAACACAATTATAATCGTATTAATCCTCAAAATCAATGGGTTCCTTGCAAATATACTATACAATTCCTGCATATCAGCCATAACCTCAGCCGGAATTCATACATGCAAAAACACTCTCAGGCCGCATTGCGAATCCCACAAAACTGTGTTAAGTTATAAAATAGGAATAAACCAACACAAGGAGATGTACATACATGGCCAAGAAAAATGCCCGCAACACCCGCGGAAAGATTGTAAATGCAGCATGGCAGCTGTTCTATGAACAGGGCTATGAAGATACCACAGTGGAGGAAATCATAGAACTCTCCCATACATCCAAGGGATCCTTTTACCACTATTTCGACGGAAAGGATGCTCTTTTGAGCACGCTGAGCCTGCTCTTTGATGAAAAATACGAAGAACTCATGGATACCCTTACACCGGAAATGTCGGCCATGGACAAACTTCTCTTTCTAAACAGCGAGCTCTTCGGCATGATTGAAAACAGCATATCCCTGGACCTGCTGGCCCGCCTGCTCTCCACCCAGCTGGTAACCAGCGGTGAAAAGCACCTGCTGGACCACAACCGCACCTACTATAAGCTGCTCCGCAGAATCATCGCCCAGGGCCAGGAATCCGGCGAGCTGAATGCCGAAACCAGTGTCAATGAGATGGTTAAGCTTTACGCCCTGTCAGAACGCGCCCTGTTATACGACTGGTGTCTGTGCGCCGGCGAATACTCCCTGCGCAGGTACAGCGCCTCAGTCATGCCTGCGTTCCTGAGCCATTTCCTGCCGCGGCGGGGATGATTGCAGGAGACCGGAGATGAAGCCTTTATATGTATAAAAAATTTTTCTTATATATTTTTCAAGTATCGTCTAGTCTATTTTTATTATAAATACGTTGTTTTATTTATATTTTTTAATAATTAGTCTAGTATGTAGTCTATACTTCGTTCTGTATTGCGTTCCCCTTAACCCCATGCTATAATGTCAGCATTATGTCCGTTTTCCGCAAAGGAACGCATAACAGGAGGGTAAAAATGAGTACTGGACAAATAGGAATCCTGGCAGCCATCATCGTGTATCTGGCAGCCATGGTATATGTAGGTTTTTATTTCAGCAAAAAGGGCGGCGGTGATTCTGCCGACGAATTCTATCTGGGAGGCCGCAAACTTGGGGCGCTGGTAACCGCCATGAGCGCCGAAGCTTCGGATATGAGCAGCTGGCTTCTCATGGGTCTGCCGGGAGTTGCATACCTGACCGGCATCGCGGATGCAGGCTGGACCGCCATTGGTCTGGCTGTTGGTACATATCTCAACTGGCTGATTGTTGCCAAGCGCCTGCGCCGCTATTCCGTAGCGTGCGGGGCCATTACCATACCGGACTTTTTCTCCCGCCGTTACCGGGATGACAGGAACATACTGATGTGTATTGCCGCCATCGTAATTCTGATTTTCTTTATTCCCTACACCGCCTCCGGATTCAAGGCAGTGGGAACCCTGTTCAACAGCCTGTTCGGCGTGAACTATCACGCTGCAATGATAGCAGGCGCAGTGGTTATTATCGGTTACACGGTCATGGGAGGCTTTATGGCAGTATCCACCACGGACCTGATTCAGAGCATCGTCATGAGCATTGCGCTGGTTATCATTGTATTCTTCGGCATCCATGTAGCCGGCGGCTGGGACGCCGTGACAGACAACGCCCGTTCCCTGGCAGGATACCTGAGCATGACCCATGTCCACAACATGGCTGACAACACAGCATCCCCCTATGGCTTCATAACCATACTGTCCACCCTGGCATGGGGATTAGGGTATTTTGGAATGCCCCATATCCTTCTGCGCTTCATGGCCATCAGCCATGAGGATAAGCTTAAGACGTCGCGGCGGATTGCGTCCATCTGGGTTGTCATCTCCATGTTTGTGGCCATCCTGATCGGCATCATCGGATACGGCGCCTCTGTGGCAGGCGGGATCCCCATGTTTTCATCCAGCTCTGAATCCGAGACCGTTATCATCCGTCTGGCGGATTTGCTGGGACGCCACGGAATCCTGCTGTCTGTTGTGGCCGGAGTGGTTCTGGCAGGAATCCTGGCCTGTACCATGTCCACGGCTGACTCCCAGCTGCTGACAGCCGCCTCAGGCGTATCCCAGAACCTGCTCCAGGATTTCCTGAAGATTAAAATGGATACAAAAGCGTCCATGACAGCTGCCCGTCTTACCGTAGTGGGCATTGCCCTGGTAGCCATCCTGCTGGCCTGGAATCCGGACAGCTCCGTATTTACCATCGTATCCTTTGCCTGGGCCGGTTTCGGCGCGTCCTTTGGCCCGGTGATGCTCTTTGCCCTGTTCTGGAAACGCAGCAATCTGAACGGCGCCCTGGCAGGCATGATTTGCGGAGGTGTCATGGTATTTGTGTGGAAATACGGCGTGCGCCCCTTAGGCGGCGCCTGGAACATCTATGAACTGCTTCCCGCCTTCATCGTGGCCTGCATTGCCATTGTGGCCGTGTCGCTGATGACTGAAGCGCCATCCAAAGAAATCTGTGATGAATACGATTCTGTGGGAAGATAGGATTGAATGAAATACCAAAACCGCAATTTTCAGATAAGACTGTTTCCATCTGAAAACTGCGGTTTTCTCTTTTCCTATTGCTCTCTCATCTGCGGCTTATCGGCCCGGTGCCGGCTTCTCTCCCGTACTTTCTTAGTCCTCCTGCTTGCTGCAGATTGCCAGCCTGTGCTGGTACTTCTCCCTGGTAGCCAGCCCTCCCCGGATATGGCGCTCTGACTTATTCACATCCAGCACGATTCTGGCCTGGGCCGCCAAGGTGGGATTGATGTGCTCAAGCCTGTCAGTTACATCCTTATGTACCGTGGATTTGCTTATTCCAAACTTCTTCGCCGTCTGCCTTACCGTGGCATTGTGGTCTATGATGTAATTGGCGATGGCTACCGCACGTTCTTCAATATACTCCTTCAAAATGAGTCTCCTGAGGATTTTTTTACATCATATGCAGAAAATCCCGGGATTAGCACACCCTGTACGTTTTCCGGCAGGAATATTTTCCGTCCGCGCATGTCCGCCTCAGGCGGACTGTCCTGTGCCGGCCGGCAGAGTGCAGCTTTTAAATATATTCCAGCACGCCACGTATATCCGTGACCACTGCGTCCGCGCCGGCTTCCAAGTACATCTGCCTTACCTTCCGGCTGCGTTCTTCCTTTTCCTTTGGGGAAAGCGCCTTAAATTCCTCCCTGGACAGTCCCATGGCAGAGCTTCCCTCAATTACTCCAACTGTAAACAGCCCTGCATTTTTACCTTCTCTGATATCTGATACCGTATCGCCCACTTTCATGACCCGTCTTACATCCGTGAGCCCCAGAAACTGCATGTTTCTGAATATCATATAGGGATTGGGTCTGCCCTTGCGGTCCACGGAGTCCGGGCTGAACCAGCAGTCCGGCTTATATCCCTTTGTTGCTGCGGCCGCGGCAACAATCTCCATCATCTCATCGGTATAGCCGGTTGTGGAGCCGATTTTTATTCCCATCCCCCGAAGCGTTTCCACGGTTTCAGTTACATAGGGCTTTACATCTGTAAACCTGGGAACGTTCTCCAGAATTTTCTTCTCGCTTAACTGATACACCTGGTACACATCCTCTTCTGTAAACGGACGGCCGTATATCCGTTCCCACTCCGCTGTAAGGCGCTCCATCTGAAGCATGGTGCGCACATGGTCAATTTTCAGCATTCCCATAGGAGCCCTGACCTCGTCCATGGTGGGAACAATTCCAAATTCCTCAAACGCATCCATGAATGCCTGGACCGGCGCAAAACATCCATAGTCCACCGTGGTGCCTGCCCAGTCAAATATCACCGCATCAAAGGCTGTATGGCTTTTTTCACGCTTTTGTATCTTTTTGTTCAGGAACTCACCAATGATTGCACACAGCCTGCGGATATCTTCCTCGTAGATTTCCCCAATATTGCCGATTCGGAACGTATCCGCATCCGTCACCTTTCCCGGATAAATGGCATATCCCCGCTCCTTGATATAGTGATACATCTCGTCAAAAGAAAACGCATGGTTTTCAGGGTAGAAGAAGGTGGTAATGATTGGTCCCTGATGCCGGCTGTCAATATAAGGACGAATCCCCATCTCAGCCATCAGCTCAATCAGCAGCCTGTTATTGGAAGTATAGCGCTGATGTCTGGCCTCAATTCCGCCCTCTGCTTCCATCTCCCGCATTGCCTGGGCAAATGCCAGAACCACATGGGTTGGGGAGGTAAAACGCCATTTCCCGTCCTTCTCCATTGTCTTCCACTGGTCATATAAATCCAGGGACAGGCTTTTAGCCTTTCCCTCACATGCAGCCAGGCAGTCCCGCCTGCAAATGATAAAGGAAAATCCCGGAACACCCTGGATGCATTTGTTTGCGCTGCTTATGATAAAATCAATTCCCAGCTCTTCCGCCGGGATATCCACGCCGCCGAAGCTGGACATGGCGTCCACGATAAAAGTGCGCCCTGACGCCTTTACCACGCCTGCCACAGAAGCAATGTCATTCAGGATTCCCGATGTGGTCTCACTGTGTACCATGGAAACATGGGTAATCTCCGGATGCTCATTGAGCAGCTTCTGAATTTTATCCGCGGACGGAACCTGGTCATAGGTCTCGCTGTAAAGAATATAAGAAAGACCGGCATGTTCTGCTATATCCGCCATACGTTCTCCATACGCACCGTTTGAGGCAATCAGCAGCCTGTCATCCGCCCCCACAGAGCTGGTAAGCACAGACTCCACCCCAAACGTACCGCTGCCCTGCATCAGCACGCAGGTATAGGTATCTTCAGAAACGCGGGCCAGCTTAAGCAGCCCTGAGCGGATTTCCTGGGTAATCTTTTTGTAATCCTCATCCCAGGTGCAGTGGTCAAACATCATCTCTTTTTTTACAGTGTCCGTAGTGGTCAGCGGACCCGGGGTCAACAGTTTATAATTCGGCATACCTAATTTTCTCCTTGTCTTATCTTTCTCTATTTTTAATGCTTCACTTTATTTCCCGCAGCCTCTCTTAGCAGCCTTTTTGCCGGAGGATTTTTTCCCTATTTGCAGCTTTCAGACAGCTCCTGATGCTTTTTCAGCAAGTCCACGGTCAGCTTTTCCGGAAACACCCTGGGATAAGCGGACTGGTTCTTTGAATTGCTGGTTTCACCCTCATAGATTGGAAGGGGATAGGTGGTCAGCAGCTCCTGACGGCCGTTTTTGATAATACACTCCGCCATTTCCATGGCCAGCTTATTTGTCTTATCTCCCTTGTCAATGACAGCCGCGGACTCAGTCAGAGAAAAATTTCCCTCGGTGGGATCCACATAATCAACAGGAAGCCCTTCTGCCTTATCCGCAACTGCCTGGTGACGCAGGCCGAAACCGACGGCCACCTCGCCGGCACGTACTTTTTTCAGGGGTGCAGAGCCCGAGCTTTCAATATGGGGGCCTGCATTTTGATAGATTCCGCTGAGAACCTCCTTTGCCCCGTCCTCTCCGTATTCGCTGACAATGGCCTGCATTAAAAGCCACGCAGTGGAAGAACTCTTTATATCTGTAACGGAAATCAAATCAGCGTACGCGGGATTTACCAGATCTTTAATACTGGACGGCGTTGGAAGCTGATGTTCCTTCATCATCTCAGTGTTAAGAATAATAGCTCCCTCCTGTCTGGTAACCGGGCTGTAGTAGGCCGGATATTTCTCCAGGGGTTTTGCGTCAAAAGTCAAATCAAGGAACATGTGATTCTGTTCCTGGGCGCTCTCCAGATAGAAGGAACTCATGGTCACCAGGTCAGCCTCGATATCCGTCCCTTCTGCCAGCAATTTGCCTCCCAGCTCCGAGGTGCCAAAGGTCTGGAATAAATATTTTCCCCCGTATCCGTTTCCGTCCAGAGCATGCTTCATTGCCTCCACGGCTTCGTCATCTGCGTTGGAGTAGATAATGACCTGGGCTTCTTTCTTTTGACAGCCGGTTACGGCGGCAGCGGCAGCCAGAACAGCGGCCAGACATCCCATGACAGCAGCTTTTTTCCAATTCTTCATGATTGTTTTTCTCCTTTTGTTTTTGCAGCGGCCTCCTGCCAGATATCCGAACAGTCCCTTTGCCGCCAGGTTCGTTATGAGAATCAGCAGTGACAGCACAAAAATCTCATTAAACTTTGTGTAATACTGCAGTTCCTTAATTTTCGTGGTAATGACCATGGTCCTGGCTCCTGCTATGAAAATAACAGCGCTGACAGTCACCATGGCATTGACAAAATAATAGCTGAACACTTCCAGAAGGGTGCTTACCGCATTGGGCGTCACCACGCGGACAATGGTCTTAAGCCAGCTGTCCCCCATTAAAAGGGCTGTGGTCTCCCAGGACGCATTCATCTTTGCCAGGGAGCTCTTCATCATCAGATAGGGGGTGGAAAAGAAATGCACCACATTACAAATCACTATGATGAAAAAGGTATTCTGAATGGGCGTCCCGGAAAATGTAAATAAAAATGCAATACCGATTACCATGCCCGGAATGGTGTTCGTGACCAGGGCAATGCTCTCAATAACAGATTTAAGCCGGCTGCTTAACTGGCTGCGGGCCGTGGCCAGCGCAGCTGCGTATGCCACCAGTGAACCGGTGAGCGCCGTACAAATGGATACCAGGATGGAGTTCTTATACACAGAAAGCAGTCTGGAATCCGTAAACACAGTTTTTATATGCTCCGTGGTAAACTGCCTCCTGTAGGGCCATTCCTCCACCATAGGCACTACGAAAATTACCGCAAATATACACAGTACCGAAGCCAGAATGAGTACGGACGCCGCCCCGCAGCATATGTCGCGGATTCTCCCCTTTCTCAGCTCTATGCCGGAGACCTTGCTGTAGCGTATATTAAACCGTTCCAGAAACTGGAGCAGGGAAATGCTCACCACCGACGGAACCAGCATAAACATAGCCACCACAGCCCCTCTGTTAAAATCCGGTACACTACCCAGCATTTCATTGTAGAGCACTGTTGCCACCACATCATACTGTCCGCCTACAGAAGCCGGTATCCCAAAATCCGTAAAACACAGAAAAAAGCATTGAACGAAGGAAGCGGCCAGGGTGCCGAGCAGAGGCCTGATAACTGTTCCCAAAAAAGTCTTTAACGGGCTGTCCCCCATAATCCTTGAGACAATCATGAACTTCTTATCAATAAAACTCATGGTGTTCAGTATCAGCATAAATGAGATAGGCAGCGTGTAGATAACATATCCCAGAAGCAGTCCGCAAAAGCCGTAAATCTCAAACATCTGATGCCCTATCATTCCTGTGATAAACCCCTGCCTGCCAAAGGAATAGATAATGGCAAATCCGTATGTAATGGTGGGAAGAAGCATGGGTACCACTGCCGCCAGGCGTATGAATTTTTTTAGGCCTTCCGGCACATTGGTATAATGTATGGTATAGGCCAGCACAAAAGCCAACGCTGTGGTCAGCACTGCACTGACACAGGATACAAAGATGCTCCGGCCAAAGGCAGCCGCAAATCCCTTTCCTCCCGCCACATCCGCGTAGTGCTCAAGGCTGATGCTGCCTCCTCCTTCAAAGGATTTTCCCAGAAGCAGTACAATGGGAATCAGAAGAAATACCAGGAAAACAATGACTACCATTGCGTAAATCTGTTTGAGCTCCCTCTCTTTAGTCTTTATCATAGATTTCTTTGTCCTCACGCTTTCATGCTGTGCAGCTGATTCTCTGACTGCTGCTCCGTGTCATTTCCCGGCTGAACAGAGTGAAAATATTATTTCTCTTGACCTCAAGCTGATTTAAAATAAAATTCTTTACAAAGCTGTCTGCGGGCTGTCCTATGATTTCCTCCGGCCTGCCGAACTGGGCAATGTTCCCCTCATTGACAATCAGCACCTTGTCCGACAAGGTCAGCGCCTCCTCCGGGTCATGGGTTACAATAATGGTTGTCAGCTTAAACTCCCTGGCAATTTCCTTGATCTTCTCCTTGATGGACTCTTTAATCACACCGTCCAGAGCGCTTAACGGCTCATCTAACAGAAGTATCCTGGGCTTCATCACCATGGTTCTGGCCAGGGCCACACGCTGCTTCTGGCCGCCGGAGAGCTGGTCAATTCCCTTGGCCAGATGTTCCCTCAGCCCCAGAAGATCAATGAGCTCCTGCACCTCCTGTCCGGTGGAAATGTCAGGTTTGTTCCGCAGTCCGTAGGTAATATTTTTATATACATTTAAATTAGGGAACAGTGCGTAATCCTGAAACACAATGTTGAATCCCCGTTCCTCCATGGGAACACGGGTGATGTTGCGGCCTTCAAACCATATTTCACCGCTGTCTGCATCTGTAATACCCAGAATCAGGTTAAGAAGCGTTGTCTTGCCGCAGCCGGATGGTCCCAGAATGGACAGAATTTCTCCACTCTCAATAGACAGGCTGATGTTATCTAAAATTGTAACCCCATCGTAAGATTTCCTGATTTTGTTCAGTTCCAGCATATAATATGCTCCTTTCAAAAATTGCCCCTTGCTGTAATTGTGCCGTTACTCGTTTGTCCCTAACGGACAGTCAAATTAAAACACAACGGCAGACGTAAACTCAACAAAATTCCTGTAATTCTTGTGTAAAGCCCGTGTAAACCCGTTCCGGCGCAAAAAAAGAAGGCTTGTAGATTTTCTACAAACCTTCTGTCCGCCCGGCACTGCCTGATGGAGCAGCAGACCCGCTCTAGTACGTCTGGTTCCGCACAATACGGCTGCTTTCGTCCAGCTTTTTGGTGTATTTTGGATAGTCCCGGAGAATGATCCCTGTGTAAATCATATCTACCACCGCAATCTGGGATGTCCTGGAGAAAATGGCATTGCCGTAGAGCTGCTGCCGGTTGCCGGTGCACAACATGATATCCGCATATTTTCCAATCAGCACATCATCGTAATTCGTCAGCACAATGGTGGAAGCTCCCTTCCGCTTTGCAAGCTTCATCACATCCACTGTGCTCTTTGATGTACCTGAGTACGAAATACCGATTGCCACATCCTGCTCCCCAAGGTTTCCTGCGCTGATCTGCTGAAGATAGACGTCGTTATAGGTCACACAGTTAATCCCCAGATACAGAAGCTTAGTCACCAGGTCATTGGCAACCGTGGCTGAGTTTTCCACATAATATACAGCCACCTGTCCGGCGCTGCAAATCATCCCGGCGGCTTTGATGATTTCCGAAGGTGAAATATGTTTAAGCGCATCGTCCAGATAGGAAATCGTCCTGGTAATCACCTGGCCCGGAACCTCCTCCGGCCTGTCCTCCTCTGATATGCCATAACCGCAGACCAGAGGAGGCGGCACAGCCCCGCCGGACCCGTCCGCCCGGCTGTCCGCCTTTGCATCCGCTTCCATATTGCCTCTGCCGGAGGCTGCCTTCAGCACCGCATACTTAAATTCCCGGAAGCCCCCGAAACCCAGGGCCTTCACAAATCTCATGACCGTGGGCTGGCTGACTCCCGCTGCCTTTGCCATGGGAACCAGGGAAAGCTCCTCCAACTGTCCCGCATATCCCAGATAATAGTCCGCCACCTTCTGTTCCGAAGGCCGTAAATCCGCATATAGCTTCTTTATATTAAATTCAAACGGTTTCGCCATGTCCCATACCTCGGTTTCCAGATTCTCCGGTCTTCAGTTTCAGACTCTTCGGATGCAAATACCAATGCTCTCATGCCATACATACACAGGATATACGCGGTACTTTTTCTACAAATATCCGGTTCTGCACGTTTCTGCCAATATGTCAATTCAGCTTCCCACAGATAAAATCCTCTGTCCGGGAAATTGCATTTTTTTCAATACAATGCTGTTCCGGCACAATTTCCCTGCCAAAACAGCATTCTGTTTCTGATATATGAAGTCCTCTGTACTCCCTATTATAGCTTATCTTTGTCTCCCGCACCACAAAAATTGTACTTCAGCCAGGAAACCGGGGGCCAATGCAGGATTTACCCCAACAATATCTCCACCGCCTCCTTAAGCGTCTCCACTTCCCCCACATTACCGGGGAATATGATATAAGGCGTTCCCGGAAAACGGCTCTCCGGACCTGTGCGCCATACCGGTATGCCGGGGCGGATCTGTCCCAGGACCGCTGCATGCTTTACCTGCAAAGCCTTGGTTCCCACATCGCTGGAGGTGATGCCGCCCTTAGCCACCACAAATGCCGGCCTCACCTTCAGCCTGCCCACCAGTGACTGGACTGCGTCGGAAATCCTGACCGACCGCACCAATGCCTCCTCAGGACTGTCATGTTCCAGGGACAGCAGCTTCCTCCTGGTATATACGGCGACCGTCACCCCACGGCCAATCAGCTCCTCTTCCTGGCTTATCACAGAACTGATTTCCTCCTGGAATTTTTCCTCGTCCAGGACCAAATCGGAATTAAACTCAATGAACCTGATTCCCTCAACGGTTTTTAAAGCCTCCAGCTGGCTGGTTGTTTTTTTTGTATGGGATCCCACCACTATGATTCCGCCTGTACCGCAGTTTTCCTGCACCATCTCTTCCCTGGACAGAAGGGGTCTCTCACGGATGGCCCCGAATTCCTTCACAAAGCCTGCGGCTGTGCGGAACATAAACCTGCGCCCCTGGTTCATGGCGTCATAAAGGGCAATGCAGAACACCTTCAGGTCGCAGGCATCCACTGCGTTCACCACGATTTTCCCAAAATCATGGAGCGCCAGCAGTTTATCTGTAATGGCGGCATAATCCAGGCTGCGAAGCTCCTCCAGGGAAACATCCAGCACTTCCCGGGCCGGATATCTTCCCCCTGTCTTTTCCTCCACATATTCCTTTAGATTGGAGCAATGGTACCCAAAGGTCTTATCCTCTGCAAATTCTGTCTCCCCGGCAGGTATCAGCTCATTTCCATACTTTACATAGTGCACATTGCCGATGGTAAAACGCCCGCCCTCCTTAAAATAGGGACAAATGATTTCCCCGTCAACAGCCCGGCCCCTGTGCTTTTCCTCTGCCCGGGCCAGCAGCTCTGTCTCCAGAGGGTAATGTCCCCTCAGTGTGGAATCTCCCCTGCTGACAATCACATAGTCAATTCCGGTTTCCTCCGACACCTTTGCCGCGGTTTCCCCGATTTCCAGGTGGGCCCTGGTGGTCTGTTCCACGGTAAATCCCCTGGAATTCGTCAGTATGTAGAACAGCTTCCCGTCCTCTTCAAAGCCTTTCTTAATACTGTCATAGGACCAATCCGTATACACGGAAACATCATGGACCGTCTGCACGCCGGTGGGATCATCGTCCAGGACTATGATTTTATGTCTGTCCTGCCGGCATTTTTCTTCCAGCAGAGCCTGCACGGCGTCGGTGTCCACCCCGGGATACTGGTCTAATACAGATGCATTCAACATGGTCTGTTCTCCTCTCTCTTATCTTCCAATGCGAAACAGCTCCCTTGCCTCATCCGGCAGCATGGGCTCTTTATCCATGGCCCTGAGAAGCTTCACTGTCTTTTCCACAAGGGGGGCGTTGGATGTTACCTGGGTCTGTGCGTCCAGATAATTGCTGTCCTCAAATCCAATTCTTACGGTCCTGGCTCCCATGCCCAGGGCACCGGCCAGCAGCGAAAAATCCTTTCTGTGGGCCTGTGTAATGCCCCACACGGCATTGGAAGGAATCATCTGTATCATGGCAGCCAGGGCCTGGGGCGTTGCCGGGGCTTCTCCCTCATGGCCCAGCACCACACTGAACAGAACCGGATCCGCGAAGTCATACTTCTCCATCAGCCGGGCCATGGTCCAGGTGTGGCCTATTTCAAACGTCTCCACCTCCGGAGTCTTTTTCTGTTTCAGTATTTCCCGGATACAGTACTCCACGTCGTCTATGGGATTGCAGTACACAGCCTTTCCCAGATTAGTGGATCCCACGTTCAGGGAGCAGGCTTCCACCAGCTCAGAATACAGAGGGGCGCAGCGCTCCCGTATGTTCAGGTCCGATACCCCGCCCGTGGACACCTCGATGATGATGTCCGAATCCCGGCGAATCATGGCCAGCGTCTCCTCTAACAGGGACATATCCGGCGTCAGCCGGCCTTCCCTGTCTCTTACATGAAGGTGCACCATGGCAGCCCCTGCCTTATAACACTTATATACATCCTCCGCTATCTTCTCCGGTATGATGACCTTGTCCTCTGCCGATACCGGCGCAACGTTTACCAGAACCTTATTATCCATGTCTGTCATTTATCTAATCTCCCTTTTTACAATTTCTGCATTTACGCAAACAGCACCTGTGCAATCAGCACCAGAGGTTCATCCCCTGTCTGTGCAATCCCATGGCTGTCCCCGGGCTGGGCTGCGATGATGTCCCCTTCCTCCAGATACTGGTCCTGTCCGTTTATAGTGTGAACGGCTTTTCCTCTTACAATAACCATGGTTTCCATTTCCCCCTCATGGGTATGGATGCCGATTGAAACTCCCGGATTCAGCGTATGGCGCACATACGCTCTCCCCTTTCCCATCATTTCCTCCTGGCCTGTGAGAAGCTTCTCCATCCAGACGGTTCCATTTCCGCCCATACAGCCTTCGATCGGCGTTCTTTCCAGCTCATTTTTCGTTCTATATATCATAAAAACGCTCCATTCTCTCAAAAAAATAAAGGGGCTGCCGCATCATTGGCTTCAGACATATCATCTGTCCTGTTCCGGTCATCATGCAGCAACCACCTTGCTATTCATCTTTTACTTTTGCCCAGTACTGGTAATGTTCCTCTACAATCGCATAGATGCCGGCCGAATCCCTGTCCTGCAGAAGCTTCACGATTCTGCGGTGCAGGTCCAGGAAGTTTTCCACTTCCCCGTCCAGGAATATCCGGTCTATGGTCACCATACGGGAACGGCGGGTGATTTTGTCCACATAGTTGCAGATGGACTGGAGCATCACATTTTCCGTGATTCCCACAATGGCCATATGGAACTGTACATCCGCCTCATACAGGCTGCGCGCCTGGGGCTTATCCATATGGGCCTGGTACTCCAGCTCCTCCATGGCCTTCTCAATGGCTTCCATCTGAGTCTGCTCCAGGGATTTGGACCTCAGTTTATCCACAGCCAGCTGGAGGAGGCCCACATCAATCACCTTTCTCAGCTCCACAATCTGGCTGGTGGAATCCTTCTGCAGTATGATACCGTAAAGCACCGGATAAATCATCCTGCTGTCATATTCCTGACTCACAAAGGTGCCCTCTGCCCGCTTGATATGTACCACGCCATATGCCTCTAACACCTTGATGGCTTCCCGGACCGAATTTCTTCCGGCCCCCATTGACTCCGACAATTCTGCTTCTGTAGGGATTTTGTCCCCTGGGTTTAGCTCTCCATTTATGATAGCATTGGTAATGTTGTCTACAATCTTATTAACAACTGACTGTCCTCCGACAGGTTCTTTTAAAAAACTGGTCTTTTCCATGCTGAACCTCCTTTGCTGCATACACCTGGCAGCCCTGCTTTGGCCGCCTATGTGCAGTGCTTACCGCCTCCGCTCAACCAGACCCGTCAGGGGCCTGGCGTGGCAGTCCACTTATCCATAAGTATACATCATATGTTGGTTCAGCGCAATCTTCTGTTCCCAGGCTAGGAAGGAATCAGGCACAGGGACAATGCCGGTATATATGTAATGCACAGCAGGGCCAGAAGGGACATAAGCAGTAACGGCACCATCTTTCGGCATATTTCCTCAAACTTAACCTTTCCGATATCAGCCGCAACATACAGATTGGGTCCTACCGGCGGCGTTACCTGGCCAATGGACAGGTTCAATACCAGGATGACGCCCAGCTGAATCATGTTAATATCCAGGGCCTTTGCGATAGGCATGATGATGGGAACCAGGATATAGAGGGCGCTTGTATTATCCATAACGCAGCCTGCGCACAGGAATACAATGTTGATGATAACCAGCATGATATACTTGTTATCTGTAAGGGCCAGGGCCATTTCCGTAAGGGAAGCAGCAATCCCCTGCTGAGTCAGTACCCAGGAGAAAATGCCTGCATTCATGATGATGAGAAGAATCATGCCCGTTGTCTTGGCAGTGGAAAACAGTGTCTCCTTAAGCTCCGCCAGGCGCAGCTCCTTATAGATGAAAATTCCCACTATCAGGCTGTAAACAACGGCAACCGCCGCTGCCTCCGTAGGTGTAAAAAGTCCCGAATAAATGCCTCCCAGTACAATGACCGGGCTTAAAAGTCCCCATATTGTATCCAGGAACAGCCTGCCGATTTCCTTTAAGGATGCCCTCTGGGTTTCCCCCTTCCATCCGTTCTTCTTGGACTTAATGAACACCATAATACAGAGCATGAAGCCGAATATAAGTCCGGGTACAATACCTGACAGGAACAGGTCTCCAATGGATTCCCCTGTAATCATGCCATAGATAATGAATGTAATACTGGGAGGAATAACCGTTCCCAGGGAGCCCGATATAGCGGAAAGGGCGCTGGAAAATCCTGCGTCATATCCCTGGGCCACCATGGCCGGAATCAGGATGGATCCCATGGCTGCAACGGTTGCTGTGCCGGAACCGGAGATGGCCGCAAAGAACAGGGCTGCCACCACTGCCACATACCCCAGTCCGCCGTGAACCGGTCCGATGATGCTGTCCGCCAGGTTGATAAGGCGTTTGGAAATGCCTCCCTTGTCCATGATTGCGCCTGCAAGAACGAAAAGCGGAATGGTCAGAAGGGAAAATTTCTGTACAGTGGCCTGCATCATGGAAGGAATAACGCCCAGAGGGGCGCCTGAAAATATCAGGGTCAGTGCGCTGGACACGCCCAGCACAATGGCAATGGGAATGCCGAATCCAATCATCACTGCCATGGAACCAAATAGAATCGCTGCCGACATATTAATTTCCCTCCTTTGCTAATCTGATCTCATACTGTACCATACGGGCTATGGAAAAAACCGCTGACAATGGAATGGCAATTCCGATGGTCCACTGAGGCATCTCCAGAACGCCTGTAAGCAGATGATAGTGATACTGCCTGTAAACCATCTGTGCTCCCCATATAATCCAGATTCCATAGTTGGCAGAGCATAAAAGGAGCCTGCAGATACGGTAAACCTTACGTTTAGTTCCGGTGAATTTATCAGTCAGGTAATTAAAGCCCATGTGGGAATCTGTCTTAAACACACTGGCCGCGGCCAGGCAGCAGACCCACACAAACATGGTGGTCACCAGTTCCTGAGTAAATGACATGTTGAACCATGTAATCTTTCTTGAGAACACATTCATAAATGTGACAAAGGTCATAACAAGCAATGCGGCTGAACAGAGATATTCCTCAAAATTCTCCCAGAAGTCCTTTAACAATCCTTTTTCCTTCATAACGCCCCTCCTAATTCTTATAACCGCCGGTAAACAAGTCGATTACATCCTGTCCCACAGATTTTGCATAATCATCATAGATTCCGGCGCAGGCCTTCTGGAACTCCGCCTTCTGCTCCTCTGTCAGCTCTGTGATAACGGTGCCTCCGTCCTTCAGCTTCTGGATAATCACAGCCTCGTTGTCAGCCAGATAATCATTTCCCCAGTCCAGGGCTTCTGCCGCGCACTCCTTTACCAGCTCCTGGTCCTCAGGGGACAGCTTGTTCATGGTCTTGCGGCTCATGACCCAGATGGTGGTATCCCTTACCCCGTCCCACAGGGTAACATACTGCTGTACCTCTGCAAATTTAGAAGAGTCAAAAACCGCGATTGGGTTCTCCTGCCCGTCTATGGTCTTCTGCTGAAGGGAGGTGTACACCTCTGAGAAATCCATGGCAGTGGGATTTGCCCCAAAGTAATTCCTGTACAGGTCAATGAAAATATTGGCGCCCGGCACACGGATATTCATGCCCTTCAGGTCCTCAGGCTTTGTGATCTCCTTCTTGCTGTTGGATATCTGTCTGGAACCGGCGTTATTGATGCCCAGCATTTCCATCTCCAGGTCATTGCACCAGCCGTTTACCACCTCATGCACCTTATCGCTGTGGCAGAACGCCAGCAGATCATCTGAATTAGGGAACAGGAACGGCAGCCAGAAGGAATAAAACTTCTTATCATAATTGGCAATGTTTGGCGGTGCGCAGGAGTGGATGTCAATGTTGCCGGCCTGTACCAGCTCGATGGCCTTTGTCAGGTCTCCTCCGGACAGTCCGCAGTTGGAATAAATGCTGACTTCAATCCTTCCGTCACTCCGCTCCTCCACCAGCTTCTTAAACTCCTGGGCAGTCAGGTCGCTGATGGACCCCGGACTCTGTGTATGGGTAAAATGAAGCACTACCTTCTTATCTCCGGCAGAACCGCAGGCCGTCATGGACAAAACCATGGCCGCAGCGCATATGACTGCCGCCGCCTTTTTTAACCTTTTAAACATACTTCCCTCTCCCTTCGTTGCGTGCACCCGGCCTCTGTGCTTTCGCTGCCTGTGCGCGATATGTTCTAACGCAGTACATTTCAAGTAATACATTCTAAGTAATAGATTCTAAGCAATATATTCTAAGCAATACATCCCAAGGAATCCCGTATATTACATTAGTCCCTTCTTAACAAGAGCGTCCTTTAGTGCAGCAGCGCCGAATCTCGGACTGGATAATACTACTTTACCATACTTTTCATGAATATACTCCTCACAGTAGGCCATGGATCCCTGGGCAAAGAGAATTACATCCACCTTGTCCGCAATGGTTCCCGCGTATTCACTCATAAGGGCCTTAAACTGTTCCTGGTCCAGGCCGAAGCCGCCATCCACCAGCGCGTCCACCAGCTCCACCTGACGGTTCATCTCCCTGGCAACCCTTAAAATAGTGTTCTTTGTGGGATTCAGTGTGGTGGGAAGGGTTGCCATAACCCCGATTCTTTTTCCCTGCCTTACTGCCTCCCGGCACATCTCCTCATCCACACGCACAATGGGGATTCCCGTGTATCTGGCGATATCCTGGGCAGCGTCCGCCACCTCGCCTACGGAAGAACAAAGATTTAAAATAGCGTCCGCTCCTTCCGAAACAGCTGTCATATACATGCCCACCAGCCTGGCTGCCGGAGGAGCCGTCACATAACCTGCGTCCCTGACCTCTGCCAGGATGGAAGGATCCTGGTAACTGGCCACCTCAGTCTCCCGGGGAAGGACATCCCCCACTTCCTTTTCTACTAATTCAATCAACTCCGGTGTTGTGCTTGTGTAAACCAATGCTACTTTCATGAATTATCCTCCTGATATACTTCTATTAGAACCAACATCCAACATCCTATGTTTTATGAGATAAATATACTACATCCTACGTTGGTTGTAAATTGTGAAAATGCACATGATTATAACACCTCTTTTATGCAGTTTTACTTATTAAAAATACAAAAAACATGGAAAGAACCTGCAAGTCAGGATCTCTTCCATGTTTTTCATTCTGCATCTCTCCCGCACTCCGGTACGTGAAGCCCTCATTGAACTGAGCAAAGTAGGTTTGGTGGAGATCCAGCCCCAAAGAGGAAGTTGTATCGCAAAGATTGACTATGAACTGATTGGAGAATCCCGGTTCATGCGCCTGATGCTGGAGAATGCCGTGTTAAAGCTGGCCTGCGAAAGTATTTCACAGGAATATATGGACAAACTAAAAGAATATCTCAGGACGGAGACAATATCCTGAATACTTTGTGAAATAAAGAAGATTTCTCCCCAGGAGATACGGATGAAATATACCGGTATTTCCTGGGGATATTTTTATTTTTTTTCCTCCCTTCTATTACATCCAGATACTGCAAACTATTATAATGTAATAGAACATTATGTTATATTCTTATTGACTATTTTTATATAACGTTATATAATGTATTTATAAGACAAATAAAAACTACATATCTCTCAAAGGAGGCCCTATTTTTATGGAACTAAAAAAAATTATCGAGGAAATCAAAGCAGAGCGCCCGGAAATCACCTCAGTCATCTTTGTAGGATGCGGCGCATCCCAGGCAGAGCTTTATCCGGCCAAGTACTTCTTAGAGGGCAATGCAAAAAAGCTGAGGACCAGTCTGTACACGGCCAATGAATTTGTACATGCCACCCCTGCGTGCGTGGGCAAAGAAAGTATAATCATTACCTGCTCCCTTGGCGGCAATACCCCCGAGACAGTGGAAGCCTCCAAAAAAGCCATGAATATGGGCGCTAAGGTAATAGCCATCACACATACCCCCGGTTCACCACTGGCTAACAGCGCACACTATGTGGTACTTCACGGATTTGAGAAGAATTATGCGGCCAAACTGGAAAAAATGACCTTCTGTCTGCAGCTGGCAGCTGAAATTCTCAATCAGTATGAAGGGTATGAACATTACCAAGATATGATGACCGGTTTTGGTAAAATCTTTGACTTAATAGAAGACGCAGTTTCCTTCGTAGTCCCTTCCGCAAAAAAATTTGCAGAAAACTACAAGGATGCTCCTGTTATTTACGTTATGAGCTCCGGAGCTACCCATATGGTGGCCTATTCCTTCTCCATATGCCTTCTGATGGAAATGCAGTGGATCAATTCAGGCTCCTTCCATGACGGCGAATTTTTCCATGGTCCATTTGAAATCGTAGATAAGGATGTGCCCTTCCTTCTGCTGATGAACGACGGCAGTACCAGAGCATTGGATTCCAGAGCCCTGGACTTCCTGAACCGTTTCCAGGCCAAGACCACCCTGATTGATGCAAAGGATTTTGGATTAGGGTCCGTAATACCATCCACGGTCAAAGATTACTTCAACCCGATGCTGATTACCGCAGTGCTGCGGGTTTATGCAGAGCAGCTGGCAATCCTCAGGAATCATCCCTTGACCCAGAGAAGATACATGTGGAAACTGGAATACTAATTATCTTTCACATTCAAAAGGGCTTCCGGCTGCTGATGCTTTGCCGGAAGCCCTTTTTATGGAGGTAGGACTATGTCTAAATTATCCGGAAGGAATACTCTCTTATCCATGGCCGGTGCCACCGCGGGGGTATTCCTTTTTGCATTTTCATTCTGTGTGTTTCTGCGGCCTCTGGGGCTTTACAGCGGAGGTTTCACAGGCATTGCCCAAATCATACATCTGGTCTTTCAGGACATTCTCAAAATCCCGCTTCCCGGAGGAATCGACTGGACCGGAATCATTTTCTGGATGCTTAATATCCCCCTGTTCCTGTTATCCTATGTACTCATCAGCCATAGCTTTTTCTATAAGACAATTGTATGTGTATGCCTGCAGTCCCTCTTCATTGCGTTTATCCCATCGCCGGAGATTCCTGTGTTCACAGATCCACTTGCATCGGTCCTTGTGGGAGGTGCCATATCCGGCTTTGGAGTGGGTCTGACCCTGACCTGCGGCGGTTCAGGCGGCGGTGTGGATATAGTTGGAATCTACTGTACCAAGCGGTTTCCCAGGTTCAGCGTAGGCAGGATATCTATTTTGATTAATGTACTGATTTATCTGTTCTGCGCATTCCGGTACAATCTGGCCACAGCCGCATACTCTGCCCTCTTTGCCATCATTGCAGGGGTAGCCACAGATAAAATTCATTATCAGAACATCAAAGCCTGTGTCACAATCATCTCCCGGCATCCAGACATCCAGAATATAATACTTAACAACCTGCACCGTGGTGTCACAATCTGGAATGCCTCCGGCGGCTATACCGGCCAGTCCACCTATGTCTACATGACTGTCATTTCCAAAAACGAGATAGAACCATTAAGGCAACTGGTCCTCACTGCTGACCATAATGCTTTTATTGCCATCCAGAACAATATAGACGTCACCGGCCACTTTGAGAAGCGTTTTTAGAGAGGCTGGAACAAACACATACGTTTTTCATAGCGGGCGATTCTGTCAAAGCCCGCTTTTTTTACGAGGCCGAGGGCTTCTATGAAACCGCTTCCCACATCTTCCGGGAGATGCGCATCAGAACCAACTGTAATCACAGTGCCTCCAAGCTCTTTGTACAGCTTAAGGCATCTGATTCCAGGCATGGTTTCCCCTGCTCCCTGCCTCAGCCCTGATGTGTTGACCTCAATTCCCTTTCCCCTCTCAATGAGCGCGGTCAATACCTGAACTATCCTGTCCTCATATTTATCATAATCATCCGGAAGTCCCGCTTTCCTGCAATGACGCTTGTACAGATCCAAATGTCCCATACAGTCAAAATCCCCTGTCCGTGCCAGCTTCAGCAGGTGACTGTAATAAGCGTCCGCAATCTGCTGCACCGTATCCTTCCGAAACTCCATCTGACTTAAGTCAATGTTATCAATCTTGTGCACGGAACCAATGAGATAGTCAAAGGGCCAGCTCTTTATAATGCCGGATGCCTTCTCCGGGTCCAGGTGAAGCTGCCCGAATTCCATAGCGCTGCGGATAATAAGCCGGCCTTCATACATCTGCCTGCATTTATCCAGTTCTTCAAAATAACGGATAAGATATCCCCGGTTAAAATATTTCCCGGTTATCCCGCCTGCGTAAAACTCATAGTGGTCTGTAAATGCGATCTCTTCTATACCCGCAGCCATGGCTGCATTGCACATTTCCTCCATGGTACCCTTGGCATCGGGGGAAATTGTGCTGTGGACGTGATAATCTGCAGTTTTATATTCCATGTTTTTTTCGCTCCCTTTTTGTTTTACCTGCCCCGGCTCCGGATATATGAGTTTCGTACCATACAAAACAGGAGGAAGCATTTTTTCTTCCTCCTGCTAATATCTGTTTTTTTAAGTATAGTCTTTTAATTATCCGGACCCAGAGTTATTGACTAACTTTATTCTATCACCCTTTAACGCCTCCAGCAACTAGGCCTCGTATAAATTGTTTTTGCAACAATATGAAAACTATAATTATTGGCAGTGCGGAAAGGGCTAATGCCGCGATTAAAATCCCCCATTCTGTTCGCAGCGTGCCTCTCATATTCATAAGTCCTAACGGAATGGTCCGTAGATTATTGCTAGAAGTAAATACCAGTGCAAACATAAATTCATTCCAACAATACATACCAGTAAGTAAAGCACTGGTAGCAATAATCGGTTTACTTAACGGCATTACAATGCTTGTCAAAACTTTAAGAGAATTACATCCATCAATATACGCCGCATCTTCTAATTCCTTTGGTATACTTAAAAGATATGCTCTCATAAGAAATACTGTAAAGGAAATCCGGAAAGCTAAATATGGTATTACCATAGCAAAATAAGTATCATATATTTTTAGTTTTGACAACAAATCATATAATGGCAAAAGCGCCACTTGGGGTGCCAGCATTAATCCGGATATTATAAAAATCAGTACTGGATTACGAAGTTTAAAGTTAAACCTGGAGTGGGTTAATGCGAATGATGCTAATAATGATATCAATACTGTTGCAGCAGTTGAAATTCCAGTTACAAAAATACTGTTTAAGAAATAATCACCGACTCCATATTTCCAAGCCAGTATATAATTACTAACCCGCCATTCCTTAGGCAATGCAAACGTATTTGTAAAGATCTCATTGTTGGTTTTGAATCCAGATATCAAAATCCAAAACATGGGTAGCAGAATAATGGCTGACATGGATACTAAAAATATCCATCCAAGAATCGTCAACACCAAGCTTTTTTGCTTCCTATTCAAGTCAATCCCCCCTATTCTTTTCCTGTATTTGAAATCTTCATCTGAATCAATGCCAGTGCAAACGTAATTATGAAAAGCGTTATTGCAATGCTACTTGCATAGCCCATTTGATTTGCATGAAATGCCGTCCTATATAAATATGTTGAAAGTACTTCCGAAGAATTACCAGGACCGCCTGTCGTCATGATATAAACCTCATCAAATAGTTTAAACGAGCCCACAACGCATATAATACAATCTACCAAAATCATCTCCTTAATGTTGGGAATTGTTACATGGAAAAACCCATCTATGGCTCCAGCTCCATCAATTTCAGCTGCTTCGTATAACTCAGACGGAATTTTTTGAATACCTACAATCAATAACATTGCCATATATCCAAAATACATCCACTGAGAAGCAAACATAACACCCCAGATTGCATATCTGGAGTCACCCAAGATATCTAAAGATGATGTGTTAATCCCAAGAAGTGCAATTATCTTATTAAATGGCCCGACAATCGGATTATAAATCAGATACCACAACAAACCAACCACAATAAAAGACATTACAGACGGAAGGAAATAAGTGGTACGAAAAAATCCCGAATGCTTCCTAAACATTTTTGATTCCAGAACTGCTGCTATAATCAGCCCAAAAAACACCTGTCCAATTAAGGAAACCAATGCATATAAGGCATTGTTTTTTAGACATATCCAAAAAATCTCATCACGAAATAGCTCTTTATAATATTCCAACCCCACAAAGGCTCTGTCCGGTTTGAAAACTGACCAATCAAAAAAACTGTTATAGATATTTTCGATAATAGGGTAATAAACAAATACCCCAAGGATTAAAATGGCTGGAAAAAGATAAAGGAATGGCAAGACTTTCCTACTGTTTATTTTCATGTCCTATACCTCCTAAAATATGAACTAGCTTGAATTAGCTGCAAGCTAGTTCATATTTAAAACCGATTACTGATTACTGTCCCTTACCCTCACAGCAGCCTCCTGCATCTTCTGCATATACTGCTCCGCCGTTATTTTTCCTGCATAGAATTCTTGTCCCTGCGCTCTCATTACATCAACAATGCTAGACTCCAAACCGCAGTCAGTCCAGTTGCTCATACCTGAAAAATTCATAATCATGTCCATAACATCAACTAATTGCGGTATGGCATTATCCTCTGTTGTAGCTCCAATAATTGAACTGGTATGTTTTGCCTCACTCACAAGTTTTTTCTGAATATCAAGAGATGTCAGGTATTTTAAGAAGTCTACAGACTCTTCTACATGATTACTCTTCGCATTGACAATCATTCCTTCAGGTGCGCCAAAAATCTTTCCCTGATTTCCAGCTTCATCAGTAAACTCAGGCATTGCAAAGAACCCAAAATCACCATCGAGTCCATTGTATACGTCATTAAACTCCACTACCTCCACATAGGCCATTGCACCCTCTCCAGCATAAAAAGTTTCAAGAGCCATATTATGTTCCAACGACACACAGTTCTCTTTAAAATACCCCTTATCCAACACATACTTGAAATAGTCTAACCCTTTCAGATAACCCGGATCATCTAGAGTTACTGTCTTTACATTAAAATCCTGACCTTCCAGAACATCTTCAGGTACACACCGCTGCCATAATGCGCCGTACCAATGTGGCGCATCCCACGTTGTGCCATCTCCAAGTATAAATGGAATAACTCCATTTTCCTTTAATGTTTCACAAATCTTCATTAAATCGTCCCACGTCTTCGGTTCTTTTAAGCCATACTGTTCAAAAACAGATTTTTTATATACAAATACCTGACTGTCAAATCTTGTAGGCAGTGCAAACTGGGCCTCTCCGTAGGTGAACGCGCTATAACACGCCGGATAAAAAGAATCCTTCCATTGGGAATCATTGTCAAGGTAAGGCTTTAAATCCAACGCATAACCGCCCCTTGCAAATTTTTCACAGTATTCTCCAGACCATGTTTGATAAACATCCGGAAGTTCTGCACTTCCTAATGCAACCTGTAATTTTGTTTTTATATCGTCATCTGTTGTTGTTGTTATCTTTATTTCTACATTAGGATGGTTTGCTTCATAGTCTTTGCAGATTTGTTCAAAAACCTCCACTTGACCAGGCTGGCAATATTTGTGCCAAAATGAAATAGTAACCTTGTCACTTTTAGCTACGCTAGAGGTTTCACCGACTTCAGAAGTATTTGAACCTCCACATGCGTTCAAACTCAGAACAGCTCCTGTCATCACTATGGTCAAAATACTTACCAACGATTTTCTATTCATTACATATCCTCCTCACAATATATTTTATATTATTAGTACAAGTATTTCTTAATATATTTTACTTACGCCAGCTCTTTGATTTCTCTTCTTAACCATTCAAAAGATACTTTCATAGCGCGTTCTGGGTCTTCCACATATTTTCCATTCATGATTTCAAGAGATATGGCATACTCATATCCTGCTTCGTTAATACTTTGAAGCATATATCTCAAGTCCAAATCACCTTCTCCCAGAACCAAATGTCCGTTGGGTATTCCATCTGCAAAATGTATATGCCTTAGACTCTTTCCTAAAGTTTCAATAACTTCCTTTACTTCTTCACCGCTATACCCCAAAACTGCTGTATCCAGCATTCCGTAAAGCCGAGGGGATTTAATTTCCGAAAGCATTTTTATTGTCTCCCTGGCGCTTGTTAAACACGTATAAGATTTAGGAGAAGTTTCCAAGGCAATATCCACGCCATATGTTTCCGCAATATCCGCGAGATATTCAAGGGCTTCCCTACTTCTCTTCCAAATATCTGCATCCTCTTCATCTAGACAACCAAAACCAGACAAAAATTGACATAGAGAGCACTCCATTTCATTAGCAATCTCCAGACACCTCACATAAGTCTGTATGCTGCGGTTCCTTGAAACCAAATTTTTATTTGCAATATTTATAGGATAAATACACTGTTCCGGCGTAACGCAAATTACCTGCAAATGATGGTCCCGTATCTTTCTTTTGGCTGCTGAAATATCAGATGGTGAAAGATCATCAATATGGAAATGTGGGTCACAAGCATATAATTCCATCTTTTTGCCACCAATTCGTTCTAATGAATCCAACGCATATTCAAAAGAGTATTTTCCATATGGATAGTTTGCAACCGCTATCTGGTTTTCTAAAATTTGTTTCATTTTATTTAGCATCTCCTTTGCTATGAATAATATTGTTATTATTGTATCTAAAACACCTTGCCAAATCCAAAGGCCCCCTCCTTTTGGCAATTGCAAGCAGAATATACGGCCGCCCGGTACAGGCTAGTTTTTACAACCAGCTTCTGATAATCTACAATGGTAGTGATTCCCCTATCCCCCGAAACAACTGGGAAATCCCTAGCATCTTTCATAGCATCCACATAGTTTATTAAAAAACATGTGATAAAAGAATCACCTGCCCCCATAGTATCCGTTGCAGCTACCAAGCAAGGGGACTGTTCATACAGAGTGCCATCTACAGAAACCAGAGCCCCTTTGGAACCTCTTGTTGCAATCACTATATGACGACAGCCATATTCGCGAATTTGTTCTATCTGGTTTAGTATTTCATTCCTTGACATATCTCCGCAGGAAATGCTGGCGCAATCAATGAAAGGCAGACAACGTCTTAAATATGCATCATCTACACAGTCAGAAAAATCCATGGATACAAATCCAGCTGCATCCCTGACAAAAGGAAGCATGTCTTCCACATAGCTGAAGATACTTGTATGAACAATATCAAAGCCTGCAAGATACTCTCTGTCCATTTTTGTCAGTCCCAACGGGTATTTTTTAGATACACCACCCTTGTTAGAGCCAATAAACACCCGATCACCATCATCCAGTCGTACCTCTGCATATCCATTCTCTCCTGTATGAAAACGGCAGTGCGAAAGATCTAATCGTAATTCATGGGCTGTGTTGTATACATGAATCGCAGCTTCATCATCACCAAACACACCCAAATAACCAGCCTCAATTCCAAACATTTTGGCATATACTGCAAAATTTAATGCGTTCCCACCTGGATACATAGTATGTGTATGCATATATTTATCCACCACATTATCTCCTAACCCCAAAACTCTTAACATATCCTCACCCCTTGTAATTGTGTCTTAAATATTATACAATCATTATATAACGTTATGTATTATTTGTAAACATGAAATGCTGCAAATTCTTATTTTTGTATGATATGTAAATTTGTCAGGACTATTTTTATGCATATTAATCAAAAAAGGTTCTATACTGAATGTTGGGGTGTGCTGAAAAGCACACTTCCAACATTC
>NZ_JAJCHK010000034.1:0-67386 GCF_020554465.1 Enterocloster sp. 210928-DFI.2.20 | reverse complement strand
GGACAAGGCTCTAATCGTTCCATCTATGCTCCTTCCTCCGGTTCTCCCGGAAAATCTTAATTTTCAGTCTCCTTCTCATATAGAGTATTCATCAAATCTACATACCACGGTTCATTATCAAATTCTGTGCTCATATGCGTAGCAATCTGTTCGCCAGTAAATCCGTTGTAAACAGAAAAATGCCCGTTGAATGTGTTGTACATTATTGTCCAAGGAAGCCCATGCCACGCTCCTTTAAAATATACAAAGTCTCCACCTTTATCAAAATCAGTTGAATCAACTCTCATTCCCTTTGATTGCATATCACGGCAAATTAAATCAAATTTTCTAATCCCTTTATATGTTCTCATAGCATATCCTTTCCTCCGCTCATTCCAAAAATCTTAAGTTGGCGGCGGCCGGAGTCGAACCGGCACCCTCTTACTTTCCACCATGGTCTGTCCGGGGAGTTGAACCCCGCCCTGTGTACCACACACCGCCACTAAATTTTAATCTACTGCCCCGTAGATAAAGGGCAAATACAAAAGTCCCATAATGTTGTCAACTACCCTCAGCTGTATCTGGTGGTATATTAATAGCTCCAAACCTTGCCATACTAAAGCAAGCACTATGTACCACCAGCATGTTTTTAATATCTTATCCACTGCCAGTACCTCCGTTTAGTAAATGCTAATATTCTAAATGTCCCCACCGCTCCTTACCTGCCGGGACATCCCCGCGAACATAATCTTTGCATTCCTTGCGGTTGTTGGCACACATATAGCACTGATTTGCTATACAAAAGCAATGGTCTCCTTGAATATCTATGTCGTATGCATTTTTGCAAGTATTGCAATTATCTACCCCTGAAAATTTCACTTCTATTCCTCCACAAAATAACGATTTATGATAACAACTTATCCTCATCCTTCAGTATGCCTTCATACCGTTCGGCCAGCTTCCGGTGATCGTCCATCTCTCTTTTATACCGAACGGTCTTTGCCTTGCAGCGGCTTACATCCTTCTTTGCATTGGTCAGCTTTTCCTTGTCCCTGGTGTACACGGCATAACAGGGGCTCTGCATCCGCTCATACATCTCCTGCAGTTCTGCCAGCTCCGTACGGCAGTCCACATACTTCTTCGCAAAGGCTTTAGCCCGGTCCGTCTCATCCTGCCGTCTGTCCGTAAGCCATTCCCTGATTTCTCTGGCGTTCTCCTCATTCGGCCAGGAAGCTCTTACCCACTTAAGCATTTTACGTATCTGTGGCCTTCTGGCCTCCTGGAAGAAAGTCTCTAAGTTTATCTCCATCCTCCCGTTTGGGATGTTGAATCTAATTACCATCCTTTATTCTCCTTATCCTCGCCTTAAGGGACTCCATAAGGCCATCCTGTGTCTCGTCCTTTACCCACAACTTCTTTACCACATCCTCGTCCACCGTGCCCTTCGTTATCAAGCGGTGTATGATGACAGCTTCCGTCTGCCCCTGACGATGCAGCCTGGCATTGGCCTGCAGGTACAGCTCCAGGCTGGGGTTCAGTCCAAACCATACGATGATATGCCCACCTGCCTGTATGTTCAGCCCATGCCCCATGCTGGCCGGCTGGGCCAGAAGCAGCGAAATCCTTCCTTCGTTCCAGTCGCGGATATCCTGTTGTGATTTAAGGGTCCTGGGATTGTAGCCCTTGAACCTTCCCATCAACCGGTCATAATCATGGCGGAAGTTGTAGAACACCAGGACCGGATGGCCTCCGGATGCTTCCAAGATTTCCGCAAGTGCATCCAGTTTTCTGTCATGAAGGGGGATGACATTCCCTTCACCGTCATAGGCTGCCCCATTGGCCAGCTGCAGAAGTTTCCCCCATACAGCCGCCGCGGACAGGGCTGTGATTTCCTTACCATCAAGCTCCAGAAGCTTCTCTTTTTCCAGCTCCCTGTACTTCCGCATCTCATGCCTGTCCATGCTGACGTATACGTCATTGACAATCTGTGCCGGCAAGTTTAAGTAATCATCAGCCTTCATGGATATGCAGATGTCAGACAGTTTCTGCTCTATGGCCTCCTTAGCACCTTCCTTTGGTGTCCAGGAATATACCACGAACCCGTTCCTCCTGTCCGGAAGAAAATACCGGTCTTTATATCCGGTGTATGTCTTTCCCAGCCGCTCCCCCCGGTCAATCAGGTACACCTGGGGCCACAGGTCCAGCAGGCCGTTGGGCGCCGGTGTCCCTGTCAGCCCCACAAACCGTCTTGCCAGGGGACGTACTATACGCAGGCTCTTGAACCGCTTCGCACTGTTGGACTTAAACGATGACAGCTCATCCACCACAATCATCTCGAACGGCCATTCTTTCCCCGTAAGGTTCACTAACCAAGTTACATTTTCACGGTTTATGACATAAATGTCCGCATCTGCTTCCAGTGCTGCTATTCTTTCACCGGATGTTCCAAGGACCTTTGACACCCTTAGGTGCTTCAGGTGGTCCCACTTATCGGCCTCCGTGGTCCATGTGTCATCCGCCACCCTGTAAGGTGCTATCACCAAAACTTTCTGTACCTCAAACCGGTCATATATCAGTTCGTTAATAGCCGTCAGAGTGCTCACTGTCTTACCAAGTCCCATCTCCATAAAGAGTGCACATGCCGGCAGCTCTATGATTTTTTCAGTTGCATATTTCTGGTATTCGTGCGGTATGTACTGCATTCTTCATTTCTCCTACATAGGTTCTCGCATCGTCCATCCCTTTCACCAGCCGGTAGTTGCACCCCAGGCTGATAAGGCGCTCTCTTTGCCACTTCTGGATTTTGGCTACACGGCCCATCTGCTGCTTCAGTTCCACGAACCACACCCTTCCATCTGGCAGGATATAAATGCGGTCTGGCACGCCTGGGTTTCCGGGAGACACAAACTTGAATGCCAGGCCTCCCATCTTCTCAATCTGTTTATTCAGCCAATCTTCTATGTCCTTTTCCAGCATTTCTATCTCGCTCCTTCCTGGACAACTGGACATCTCGCACGCGTATGACGTGTGTAAACGCGGTTTCGCGTGTAATTACTCTTTATTCTTTAATTTAACAGCTCTATAGAGAAAAGTTGTCCAGTTGTCCCAAATTGCTGTTTTTTCCTGTATTTACAAGGCTTTCAAGCTGGACAACCTCCGGGACAACTTCAAAATAAGGTTGTCCAGTTGTCCACCTTGCCTTCACCGAGGTTGTCCCGATTCTTGAGGTTGTCCAGGGGGGTTGTCCAAGGTTGTCCAAGGGATTTCAACGCTAAATTGTCCTTTTATACCCTCTCTGTCTCCCGTATTCAGCCCCTGTATTTATCCTGTCTCCTGACGATTCCCAGTTTGGAAACTTCGCCAGTATCTTCTTTATCATATAGGTGTCTTTTGCCTCCATGTTCTTAAGGCTGTTTCCAAAGCACTCACACCATATCTCCTGACAGCTGACAAAGTCCCTTCGCAGGACCGCCTCCGGTTCCGGGCACTCGGTCCCATATAGGAAGTCCCGACGTTTATCCAGGTTCCGGCTGTACCAGTCTTCTGGAAGAAGTGTATCAAGATACATCCGCACCTTCTCCTCACGCGGATCTGTCATCATGGCTTCTTTCTGCTGTTTCACCGCTTCCTCCGCAGCGCCGCCCGACAGTATCAGCTTCTCACCCTGCGTCACATGATACAGCACCTCCGCCCATATCTGGCTTACTTCCTCCTGTGTCATATCCCAGACACGCTTCGCGCCGATGCAGGGCACCCTCACGGGCCAAAACCTCCTGCCGCCTTCCACGTCATTCAGGTAACCTTCCTCTGAGTTGGTAGTTCCAATCAGAATGCACTGCCGCGGATGGGAACTCACACGCCGCCCATAGGAGGCCCTGTAACGGTCGTCCTGCGTGGTTATGAATCCTCTTAAGGTTTTCACGCCTGCGCTTCCAATCCCGGCCATCTCGCCTATTTCTATAATCCAGTATCCCTGCAGCTTTTCTGCTGCTGTCTTATCCCTGGTATCGGCCAGGTTGAGGGAATCAGAGAACCACTGTCCTCCCAGACGGGATATCAGTGTGCTTTTTCCGATTCCCTGCGGCCCGCAGAGTACCAGCACCGTATCGAATTTACACCCGGGATATCTCACCCGGTGCACCGCCGCACACAGGGTCTTTCTGGTGACGGACCGTACATATTCCGTATCATCCGCGCCAAGGTAATCAATCAGAAGCGTGTCCACACGCGGTATGCCATCCCACTCAGGAAGGCTGTCCAGATACTCTCTTACAGGGTGGTAACTCCGGTCATCGGCTGCCTTTGTGATTGCTGTCAGTATCTTTGCTTTTGGAAATTCCGTGTACGTCATGCTTAAATATGCCTCCAATTGTGCGTCATCCGCATCCCGCCAGAAACGGGAAGGACTTTTCCATGGAACAGGACCCTTGATTTCCAGGTTATCCGCCATCTGGTTGAAACGAATGCCTTTCAACCCCTGGTCATGCCGCATGATGAGCAGCAGATTGTTTAAGCTGGGTTCCAGTCCCTTCTTGTCCTTTGACAGTCGGCTTTTCCAGGAATCATCCTCTTCCGTATCGCATGTGTCAGCGAAGTCCTCCCTGGCCAGCTCCGCACGTTCTCTGGCGACTGTCAGCGTTGTCTCCTTATCCCTTTGCACCAGTTCCATCATTGCCTTGTAGGATGGCAGTTTCGTCGTAGGAGTCCCCGGCGCCGCATCTTCATCCTGTATTCCGTACTTATGGATACGAACCAGGTCAAACGCATTACAGAGCTTCCCACAGGCCGGGTCCGTTGAATGGTTACTATATGCAAACCTTCCGTCCTCGTATATAACAAGCCCAGAGGCTGTGGAGCCCTCAGCATAGGTATATCTTTCTGGCAGGTCACATTTGACGTATACCTCTGGCAGAAAGGCTGCAATGGCATCCTCCACGTCATAAGTTCGGCAGAATGCACCAATCAGTCCCGCCTTTTCCGTTGGGTCACCCTGCTTCTTAGCTTGTTTAACCCTGGATTCCTTTGCCCGGCTGCTCTCTGGCCAGTAACTGGTATCCGTCCAGTCAGGGTAACGTCTCAGGATGTTATCTGCAGACAACCATGGCAGGTCCTCATAATGGAACAAATATTCCCCATCTGCCGCCGCGGATGGCCAGTACATCAGCCGGGAAGGCTGGTATGTTGTATCATCGAAATAATCAATTCCTATCTCTTCAGCCAGTTTCCTGGCTATGGCCTCGTATTCATCCGCTGTGACCGGACGGTCCATTGGAATCACGAACCTCAGACGCGGTTTTTCCGGACTGTGCTTATGAGTAGTGTACATGGCATAGGCATAATAAGCTAAAAGTGCTATATCCTCCATGAGGCCCGCTGGGGCGTAATCTGCATCCAATGTAATCAACTGCCGACTATCTACCGTATCTGCCTTACGTCTCCCGCCTTTCAGAGCCCCTCCAACAAACCCACCCACGTCCTTGATACGGTCCTGTTCATCCTTTGGCATCTTCATGTATTCCGCCAGTGTCTCATGGGTCCTGACGGGTGTTTCCAGACGTTTCAATAGCTGGGACCAGGAATAGCTCTTATTCTTCCAGTTCTTTTCCATGCGGCTCCGCCCTGTTGCCAGGGTGATTGTCCCGTCGTGCTTAACTGCCATCCTGTAATCCGCAATGCTGGAGACTTGCATCCTGTATCCCTCCTTTAATCCTTCTTATAAAATGGGGTTTCATAACCATCCCCGCGCAAGGGCAGCTCCTGCGCCCATGGTACTGGCTGTGCCATGATGGCTGTTATCTTCTCCAGGGCATCTATGTCCGTTTCCGGCACATCCACGATAATTTCATCATGTACATGCATAACAATCTGATATCCTGCACCAGAAACACGTTCCATGGTCACTGCCAGGCAGTCTCTTGCCGTGGCCTGTACGATATTCTCCACAAGCTTTCCGCCCCAGGTCTTAAGGCGTCCCCATTTCTTTGTTTCCTGGTCCACACCTGCGTATGTTATGACGCTCTTTCCTTTCTCGTCATCCTCTATCCGGGTGTCATAATATGCCAGTTTCCTTCCGGATGGCAGTCCAATGAATAGTATCCTGTTAATATAGGAAAAACTCAGGCCGTGTTTCAGTTTTATGGTCCTCCGTTCTTCTATGGCTGCACGGGCGGCTGCCTCCGCATTCCGCCATAACTTGCATATGTTCGGGCTGGCCTTACGCCAGTTTGCTATAATCATGGGTATCTCGTCATCTGGAATGGTGCCCGCCTTATCCATGGCTTTCATGGCACCAAAGCCCCCGCCATACCCCAGGGCAAGCTCAGCCACCTTTCCCTGCTGCCTCAGCCGGCTTCCCTTCTTGATGTTCTCAATCGGCACATGGAACATCTGGGCAGCGGAAGCCTCGTATATCTTTCCGTGGGTCCTGAACACATTCAGGCGCCACTTCTCATCTGCCAGCCATGCAATCACCCTGGCCTCAATGGCAGAAAAGTCGCTGACCACGAACCGGTATCCTTCTGACGGGATAAAGGCGGTTCGTATAAGCTGTGAGAACACAAACGGTATCCCTTCAAACAGCAGTTCCAGGGTGTCAAAGTCCTCCTGCTTCACAAGGTCCCTTGCCAGGTCCAGATCAGGTATTTTGTTCTGAGGCAAGTTGTGTACCTGCACGATGCGCCCGGCCCAACGCCCGGTCCGATTGGCTCCATAGAACTGCAGGATTCCCCTCAGGTATCCATCCGGGCAGACTGCATGCCTCATGGCCTGGTATTTCTTAACAGATGTCTTTCCCAGTTCCTTCCGTATTTGCAGCATCCTCAGTCCTGGAAGGACATCATGTGTGGTTTTCAATTCCTTCAGCTGTGCCTCAATCACTGGTATGCTGTCCTTGGTGATACTGGGAACATCAAGCCCGTATGTCATAAAAAACCACATCTTCAATTGGGGCAAACTGTTCGGATTATTAAGTCCCGTAAGTTTCCTTGCCTCCTGCTTGAGTCGCTCCTGGTAAATCCCGTCATACTGGATTATCTTATCTGCCAGATCCATATCCAGACGTACACCATGGTCATTGATGTGCTGGTCCAGGTTCCACAATTCCTGCTCCTGCCTGGCGACTGGGTATATCTGCAGCTTTTCGCGGATGGTTGCCTCGGCGACTACATCCTGCCTGTTGTACTCAATAAACAACTGCCATTTATCTGGGGCGTGTTCCGGGAGGTTTCTGCTACGCATTCCATTGGTCTTGGTCGGCTTACAGGGCTTACAGAAGTACTGTATCAAGCTTTTACCTATCTTATCCTTCTGCTTATCCTCCGGAAGCCCCAGGGCTTCTCCCACCCCTCCCAGTGTCCCTGGAAGGCCCAGGGTAGCCGCATGTACTGCCGTGCACCGCCACTGCTCCGGGGGCATCGGCCTGCCCAGCCAGGAGGCAAGGCAGGTCCTTTCAAAGTTGGCATTATATGCCGTCTTGATTACATCCGGACTGTACAGGCCTTCCCAGAAGTCTGGGAAATCCCGTTCCGGGTCCGCCAATGGATCCGTCAGGTCAATCACCTTCACGCCCTGCCCGTCATACCGGTATCCTATCAACAGTATCTCGAAGTCAGGGGCGGATGCATATGCATACACCCCTGCCTCCCTAATATCAATGCTGGAATAGGTTTCTATGTCCACATTCATTGTCATAAGTCATCATCCTAACAGGTCATCATCAAATCCGTCGTCGCTGTCCTCAAAGTCACTGATTGCGGAATCCACCGTGATGGTCCCTCCAAGCGGCTCATCGTCCCTTTTCTTCTTAAGGGCGTTCAAACCTACGGCGATACCCTTGTTACCATTGCTGTTGAAGGGAAAGAAATTGATAGAGGCCTGTCCCCAGCAGCCGCTGTACATCTCGGTCTGGTCAAGTATCTCATTGTTGTCCTGGTCCAGAAGGATGGGCTTACGGTTGCTGTTCGCATTTATGAAATACATCCCAGTGTATTCCGGGTAATCATCCGCACGTTCCTCGTCACCGTCACGCAGCGGGAGCTTAAGACCGGCGGTCTTACCCTTGAACTTGTTGGCGGCGCCTTCCTTCTTGGCCGCCTCAATGGCTTCCTTAATCTTACTCAATGTCTTTTTATCAGACTTGGGAATCAGCAGGCAGACGGAGTAACGCTTCTCCTGCCCTTCCTGGGCCGCCCATGGTTCAAATACATGTAAGTATGAAAATCTCACGGTTCCTGTGGTTACCTTAGTTACTTTTCTTTCTTCACTCATAATATTCAATCTCCTTTTTATTCGTCCATTTTATTGTCAAAGTCCTGCTTTGCTTCGGCTACTCTATTCAGTTCCGGTCGTTTGTCCGATTCCGGTGCGAGGGTCGGTTTCCCTTCCGGCTTAATGACCAGGCCGGACAGCAGCTCCTCGAATTTCTTCTTTCCAATCAGTTTTGTCATCTCCGTAATGCCTATAAGCTCCTGCGGCTTGTAAATTTCGTCCTCTTCCCAGCCCTCTGTTGTCAGACGCATAGCAATTGCATCCTGGTCGGTATACCTCCGGCGGCTGGTGCCTTCCACCAGCTTCCAGCCTTCATATTTCGTTCCCTTAAGGGCTTCTGCCAGGGCAAATCCTGTGACGTCCTTCACCCAGTGATCAAGCTCGTCAGCCCTCCTGAGTACTTCTCCTATTTCCTCGTCAGTGAGGAGAGCCGGGTCAACGAAATCCAGCTTCGTCAGTTCCAGGTTATACTCTGCACGGGCCCTGCAGGTGACTCTGGCCTTGCAGAACCGGCAGTGGTCTCCTACCTTAAACTCTCCTCCCCCGGCATAAGCCTGCGCCGCCTTCGGCCGTACCTCTCGTTCCGCCCAGTCTAACAGCTCCTCCGCTGTCAGCTCCTCCACGGAGATATTTTCCAGGCGGGGCTGGATAATGGTCATCTGTATCCTGCGGATGTCATACAGCATGGAATGTTCCAGGTAAGCACCAAGGCCATATAGCCTGAGCTGCGGGTTCTCCTTTGCAGATACCCCCACACCCTTGCCATATTTTAGATCAATCACATTGACAAGATCATCGGCTACTATCACAACATCACCCCGGCCAAAGCCTTCTGGAACATATTCTGAAAAATCAAGACGCTGCTCAAACAGGACCCGTGCATCCGGGCAGAAGGATTTTACTTCGTTGGCAATTTCCCAGATCCGCTGGGTATAATCTTCTATGTAGTCCTGCATTTCCTGATTGTACATAGGGTCAGCCTTGATCTTGTTAAAACGGGTAGAAAATGCCTTCTTGCTGATTTCACTATTGTTATAGTGAAGAATAGTCTCTGCCAGATTGTGGGCCAGGGTTCCTTCTGCAGCGTACTCGCTGTCGCTGTCAGAAAACTGTTCCTCCAGCCGCGCGGACGGTGGACAGCTCATCCACCGTTTGGCCCCGCTGGGCCCCAGCAATGCGTGTACGTCGGGCATTATAGCTCACCCGCCTTCTGCATAAGCTCTGTATACTTATCCTCAGGGACTTCCGTCAGTTTCTTCACACCAAACCCGGCTATCAGTTCCTGTACCTTCGCACGCTTCCCTGCCTTCTGCAGCTCTGACAGCTTCTCCCGGACCTGTACCAGGGTATATCCTGGGCCCTCATCCTTCTGTTCTGTCGTTGGTTCCATGGGTTCATCGGCATCCTCAGGCGTTTCTCTGTCTTCTGATATTTCATCCTGCATGCATGTTTGCTGTTTGGTTTCGGATGTCCTATATATATCTTCCCCCTTTATAAATTCCTGCACGGCTCCCTGGATGCTACCTCCGTTTAACTTACCCGCAAACTCCTGCATCTCCTCTAAACTTTCAAATACGGCTGTGATTGTCATATCTCAATTCCTCCTATACTTTCTTTTAGGTATTCCATCTCTTCTTTTGACAGTGTGATTCCTTTTGTCATCTCTGACCGTTCCTTATTCCATCCCCGGATGTCGTACTTGGCTTTCCGGTCTCCCCATTCAATCAGGTTCAGCTCCTTGTGCCATTTCCCGACCGCAGGAAGCACAGCCAGAGTCTGGATGATGTTGTATTTCAAATCTGACATTGATTTTTCCTCCTTTCTCTCTTATACTAAGGTTGTAATTAATTTTTAGTTACCTGGACTTCGGACGGCTCCACCCGTCTGGGGTCCATCTCTTTTGCCCTAAGCTCGTCCAGCATCTCCAACAGTACGCTGTGGCTGTGGTTGTCATCTTGTCCTGGTGTGTAATCAAGGGCAAACTCCAGGGCCGTTATACGTCTTGATATATCAAACATCCTGACACCTCCCTACTCTTTGACGTAGACAGACTTGGTATCGTTGTCATATACCAGCCGCAGCGTGTTGCCGATATCATCCTCTATCATGGCCTCGTTGCCATCCATGCCCAGCTTGATATAATGCATGTCCAGTCCGATGGAACGGCACCAATCCCTGACCGCCAGCTCCGCAATGCTCTTTATGCTTCCAAACAATTCTCCTCACCTCCCTTCTATGCAAATATCAGCTCATACTTTGGTCTTTCACTCTCATACTCGACCATCGCGTAAAAATAACCACAGTTGTGATACAATACAGGAATCCGGTCATCATTATCAGCATAACCAAAGCCAGTTGAACATCCTTCATTCTGCTTATACTGTTCCCAAAGAGCATCTGCCAGAAGGCTGGACGCTTCCCTACTCCTTGTTAAAAATACTTTATATGATTTCATCCTCATATCCTCCCCTCAAATCCTCACGCCCATGGCCACCGCCATGACCACGATAGATACCATCCACATCCCCAACAGCCAGATGACCGCCGGCACAATCCATTTAGCTGCCATCATTATGGGACCGTCCCGGCGCCTTTTGCGTCGCCGTACCTCAATCACCCGTTCCCTGCCCATGACATGGGTCAGTGCTATGGTGGCCGGTCCTACAAAATCCACACGCCAGCCGGGATACTGGACCGCTGCTCTGGCGCGGATGGCTAACTCAGTTACTTTTGTCATTGTGCTTGTCCCTCCCCTTGGAATACTGGGTAATCTTCAATGAATTGCTCCAAATCGCTTCCCCGAATCTTTATCCTCCCCAGTTTTAATGCTCGCAGGCTCCCTTTTCTAATCAGGCTATACACGGTATCCGTGTTCGTCATAAGTACGGTTGCTGTTTCCTCCACCGTGTACAACGGTTTGTATGGTTCTACCATTATCTATATCCTCCTTCCTTTTCCACCCCTTCCCATTGACACACGCATATGATAGTGGTATAGTTGTCTCTATCGAACATGTGTTTGTTTAGGCAATTTTGTCCTCTTTTTTAAATAATTCCTCTAAGGACATTGTAGGGTCAATCAAATCCCGAATTCTTAGTACTTCCGACCAGGAAAACTCTGTTGACCCCTTAATTTTATTCCGCAATGATTTTTCTGAAATATTAAGCAAAAGTGAGAATTTTTCTATTGTAAATCCCCTTTTGCTAATTTCAAACTTCAAACGGTAGTACATGTTATCCTCCCTTCTATCCGTTGACGGTTATTTATTGAAAGTATATATCCATTAACGGCAAAAGTCAACCCGTTTTTTACGTTTTCTTTCCGTTAACGGTAAAATTCGCTTGACTTAAAAACCGTTTGGCGGTAAAATATTACCGTAGGAGGGATTAAGGATGGGACTGGAGAAAATTGCAGAATACAAAAAAAAGTTAGGATTGACCACGGAGGAATTATCTGAAAAATCTGGAGTCCCTTTGGGAACGTTGAATAAGATATTAAGCGGTGCCACAAAAGACCCAAAACTTGAAACGCTTAAGTCTATCGCTCATGTTCTTGGGTTGTCGCTTGATGACTTTGATGATAGAGAAAAGAAGGTGGTTCCAGAACCCACTTATGCGGATGTGGAACGCCTTGTGGCCAGAAATGGTAAGCAGATGTCTGTTGAACAGAAAATGCGTCTAATCAAACTACTGTCCGAAATAAATAATGAGGACTGATTTGATTGAATCACGATTTTATACTGAAAAAAGTACTAGAAACATATATCCTTTGTGAATTTAAGAAATTTCCATTTGACTGTATTTCAGCCATAAAAAAGTATGGATATCATGTCTATACATACAGCGAATTGAAAGAAAAGAATCCAGAAGTATATGAATTATGTGCTTCCTGTTCTGACGAGGCATACACTGAACCATTTAGCAGGACAGTTGCTTACAATGAGGAAAAGCCATTAGATAGGATTATCTTCTCACTGGCCCATGAGTTGGGGCATATAGTACTTGAGCATCCTTATAAAGCGGACTATTATGAGAAAGAGGCCAATTGTTTTGCAAGCTACGTATTGGCTCCCAGTATGGTAATCCATTATTGCCATTGTGAAAGTGCTTGGGATGTGCATAGACATTTCGGATTGTCGGACGAAGCTGCTCATAATGCCTTTGCCGCTTACCGCAGATGGTATCGTAGAGCCACACATAAAATGTATCCGGTTGATTGGGAAATGTATAGCTACTTTTATAAATCCGAGTCTAAAAAGTTTATTTGTGCTGAGACCGAATGTTTCTACTGTGGACGAACTTTTTATAACCGACCTGGTGACTGTATCTGTCCTATATGCGATGCTAAGGCCAGCCAGGAACCATATCCATTTAATGATTTACTATCACTTGAAAACAGAGTACTAGGTGCCATGAATGCGTAATTATTACGAAATAAACACACTATGGAAATTATTACTGTATACTTTGAAAACGGTTTACTTGTAAAAATACTACCAGCGGAACATTGCAATCAATATGAAGCGCGATATTTGGTATCCGATGGATTGACTTTTGACTTAGAAAGCACATTGGATATAAGCAATATCCCTATTCCTAATTATAAAAAGTTATGTGGATTTCCAAATATTTCTCATTCTTTAGATTATGTTCTAAAACGGAAAGCTGGTAATTTGAGTAAGAATGGTCTATTTGACCATTCTATAGTCTGCTTACGAAAAGCAAACCAAATTATGAGCCAATCACCTATCCATTGGAAAAAGAAAGATTACATGGATATTGTTTTAGAACTTGCACGTGTCGGCAGATATGAAGAAGCTAAGAAAGAGAAAGCCTTTATAGAAGATAACTATTTTGTCGGATATGATTTTTCTTCAATGCATGAAACTGTACTACAAAAAACTTTAGGTTCAATTCATCAGCAAGCAACAGACTTAGTTGAGGCAGATGATGCACCTAACTGTGATGAAATATGCGCTAAGTATCGAAAGCGCATATATAGTATATCTGGTAAGGATAAACGATTTCCTGCCATGACAAATGAAGTATACAATTCTGGATTAATATTTTTCCCATTCATAGAAGGAATCAGTCGGCCAAAATATTGTAGTCTTGATAATATAATTGAATATAATAATCGTCCTTTTATTGATGATAGAACTGACGAAGAAAAGGAGAATTATAAGCAGTTCTCAAAACAAAGGATACTTGAAGAACGTTATGCTACTGACTATCTTGAATACTGCCAAATATGTGATTTCATATCTCTATTGCAACCAAAAAGTTTTAAGTCATATCAAGAAATGAAATATAATAATACAGAAAACTTTCAAGAACTCATGCAAATAGCAGAAGAAGCTGGAATTGATATCGAGCTTTGAATACAAAAAGCCCCAGGAGTTGCAACTCCCAGAGCTTTTCACATAGATTTCTCTTACCAGGCTACCCCAGAAAGATAATCCAACACAGACAATTGGATTATATCATTCCTGGAGCGTCCTGACAAGGGGCGTATTTTTTATACCCAAATTTTGTTGCGATATCGCAACAGCACAAGGAGGAATGATATATGGGACAGCTAAGAACAAGAAAACGCGGCTCCACCTGGGAATGGTCCTTTGAAGGCGCTAAAATCAACGGAAAACGCAACCCTATCAGCCATGGTGGATACCGTACCAAGGCTGAGGCCATCACTGCCGGCACCCAAGCTAAGGCGGAATATGACTCTGCTGGCCGCAGGTTTACCCCTTCGGACATCAGCGTATCTGATTATCTGGATTATTGGTATGATAATTATGTCAAAACCAATCTCAGCTACAATACACAAAAGGATTATGAAAAGAAAATCCGTGTGCATCTAAAACCGGCATTCGGAAAATACCGGCTGGCATCATTGGAGACAGATGTTATCCAAAAATGGATTGACGGAATGAAGCGTCAAGGCTATTCCAGGAGCATGGTTAAAAATACCTTATCCTGCCTGTCTGGTGCCCTGGGATATGCGGTATATCCCTGTAAATACATCAAGTACAACCCCTGTGATTATGCCAGAATACCGAAGATAGTTATGTCTGATGAGGCCAAGGCACACACAGAATATATCTGTGTCAAAGAGGACTTTGCGGCCATCATTGAGCGTTTTGGGCCGGACAGTAATTTTTACATACCGCTCATGACCGGATACCATTGTGGCACGCGCCTGGGAGAGGCCTACGGCATCGACTTGCTACATGACGTAGATTTCGAACGCCACACCATAACCATCCAGCACCAGCTTGCCAACGAGGGCGGAAAGTGGTATTACCGGCCACCAAAATATGACTCTGTCAGGACGATAAAAATACTCCCGGAATATGAAAAAATTCTGAAAACAGAAATCCATAATCGCAAAAAGAACATGCTCCGGTACGGCCAGTATTTTACAAAGACGTATCAAATGGACGATAGCTTAATCTTTCAGGCTCCTGCCAACGTCAAAATTGTTGGCAAAGAAATAATGCCAATAAGCGCCAAAGAAAACGGCGAGTTGTTGACGCCATACTCTTTCAAGTACTGTGCCAAGGTCATCCATGAAGAATTGGGAAATCCTCTGTTCCACAGCCATTGTCTACGTCATACTCACGGCACATTGTTGGCGGAGAATGGCGCCCAGCCCAAGACCGTCATGGAGCGTCTGGGCCACAAGGACATCAAGACCACCATGGACCGTTATGTGTTTAACACGGAAAAAATGCAGAACGATGCCATTGTAATCCTGGCAGATGCTATATCATAGCAACCTTGCCTACCACTCAAAAAAGCGTAGGCAAGAGGTAGGCAGGGCAACCAATAAAGATGTCAGATAGTCCGTCAATCCTTGATTTTGCGTGATAGTTCCACGACGGTCTCGACGTGCACCGTCCCCGGAAACATATCCACCAACCAAGCCTCCACCGCCCGATACCCCATTTTCTTCATATACCTTACATCCCTGGCCAGCGTCTCCGGATTACACGACACATACACCACCTTCTCGGCTCCCAGCTTCCCTACGGCGTCCATAAACTCCTCCGTACTTCCGCTTCTGGGAGGGTCCATGATAACCACATCCGCTTTCTCACCCTGTTCAGCCATATTCACCAGAAAACGTCCTGCATCATTGCAATAAAAGCGGATATTTTCAATTCCGTTCATCTTCGCATTATTAACAGCATCCCTGACTGCATCCTGATTCAGTTCCACGCCAATAACCTTCCCGGCCGCCTTACTTGCTATAATCCCAATGGTTCCGATACCGCAATACGCATCCACCACCAGTTCCTGCCCGGTAAGACCGGCCAGTGACAATGCCTTTTCATAAAGAATTTCCGTCTGCACCGGATTCACCTGATAAAATGACTTTGATGATATACGGAACCGGCATCCGCACAGCTCGTCCACAATATATCCCTTGCCATACAGCACATGCTCCTTATCCCCCAGAACCATGCTTGTTCCTCTTCCGTTAATATTCTGGACGATGGTGGTAATTTCCGGATGTTTCTCCCGCAAAGCCTTAACAAAGTTATTCTTAGACGGAAACACCGGAGATGCTGTAACCAGCACTACCATAATTTCCCCTGTGGAAAACCCCTTGCGGATTAAAACATGTCTGAGAAGCCCAAAGCCCGTATCCTCATCATAGGTCCGGATTTTAAAAGATTTGAGCATTCCGCGTATAGTACCGATGATTTCATCTGCTTTCTGGTCCTCTATAAGGCACTTCTCCACAGGAATTACATGGTGTGTATTTTCTTCATATATTCCGGAAATGATATTTCCTCTTTTGTCCCTGTCAAATACAGCATGTACCTTATTGCGGTAATGAAAGGGATCCTTCATGCCTATAATAGGCTTTACAGGACAGAGTCCTTTTAGCAGTTCTTCCGCCTGCTTCTGTTTGAACGCCAGCTGCTTGGCATACTCCATATCCAGCAGCTGGCAGCCTCCGCACAGATTCAGCACCGGACAGATACTGTTGCTCCGTCTGCTTCCCCGTCCCCCATATGAGCCTCCTCTTTTGGAATCCTCTCTTCGCTTTTCAGCATTAAGAGCCCCTCCATTTTGTTTTTTAGAGACTGACAATCCTTCCGCCCCTTTGCGTACCCTTGGTGAACTGCCATCCCTGCGTTTTTCTCCACTGCGCTGCCTGGAAAATGCGCCCTCATACCCATCAAACCGTTTCCCGCTCTCACCTGCACCATTTTTACCTTCTCCGTCCCTCACCTTGTGTTTACTGTCTTTTATGTTGTCTTTTATATTGTCTTTCATTCTGTCCTTCACGTTGTCTCTCACCCTGTCTTTCACTCCGTCCTTCACATTGCCTCTCACCCTGTCTCTCACTCCGCCCTTCACTCCGCCCTTATCTCCCTTTACGCCTTTCCTGCTTCCTATACCCGAATCTGTCCCCACTCTTTTAACCGTCTTTCCAGCCATTTTACCGGACATTCCTCTATCCGCTCTTTTATCCATCTTTCTATCTCCTCGTATTCATCCATAATTTTATGCGCCTACAGCAAATTCCAAGTTACTGTCAGCTTCATTCAAACATGCTTAACCTTTTCTATATCAAAATCCATATGGCCATTCTACCATATATTTCCCCTAATGTATAACCATATAAACCGAATAAATTACATCCTAAAAATCACATCTCCCTGCTGTCAATAACAGGATAACATAAATTTTTGCCATACCTGTTATGAATGCCCTGTCCCCACATCCCCAGCCGCCCCGCCACAAATCCACACCCTTTCCCGCAAAAAAGACCGGATATTTCCCGCAGCACTGCTCTGCATTCTGCAATGCCGCGGGATTACCCAGCCTTTTTCATCCATTTACTATCTTTATCTGTCCAGCCTTTATTCCAATCCGGCCATCATCAACCGCTCCTGCTTTATCTCAAGGCTTCTCCCCGCTTCTCAATCCTCCTCATCTCTCAAACTGCTCTCGTAGCCTCCGCCAGCCACACTCGCTCATCCTCATCCAAATAAGGGCTAATCTTCTCATACACCTGCTCATGGTACCGGTTCAGCAGCTCCACATCCCGCTCAGACATAATCTCCCTGTCAATTACCTCCAAGTCAATGGGAACGTACGTCAGATACTCAAACCGCAGGAACTGGCCGTATTCATTCTTCTCATCCTCAACACACAAAACCAGATTCTCGGTCCTGATTCCATGGCTTCCCTCAATATACACACCAGGTTCATCCGATGTAATCATACCCGCTTCCATCACCGCATTGTCCTGGCGCTCCGGAACCATTTTGAAGCGGATTCCATTGGGACGTTCATGTACGCTGGACAGGTAGCTCACCCCGTGTCCGGTACCGTGTTCATAGTTAAGCCCCCGTCTCCACAGCGGCTCTCTGGCCGCATAATCAAGGCTGAGTCCGCGGCAGCCATGAAGAAACTTCACATCTCCCAGACGCAGCATACTCATAAGCACCAAGGTAAAATGCTCCTTTTCCTCATCAGTCACAGGCCCCATGGCAATGGTTCTGGTAATGTCGGTGGTCCCTTCATAATACTGGCCGCCGGAATCAATGAGATACAGTCCCCTGGGCTCCAGAGGGATGCTGCTCTCCGGTGTGGCAGAGTAATGGCACATGGCTCCATGTGCTCCATATGCGGATATGGTTGCAAAGCTCAGGCCAATGCATCCCTCCTGGTCCATGCGCAGCTTCCCAAGATAATCCGACACGCTGATTTCGTCCATGGGAATACGCCCCGTATTCTTCTTCAGCCAGTAAATAAACTTGGTCATTGCCACGCCGTCCTTGATGTGGGCCCGCTTTTCATTCTCTATCTCCACATCATTTTTAACCGCCTTCATGGAAGCAGTGGGATTCATCCTGTCGATCACCTTATTGGACCCGTCAATCAGGCGGTATACAGCATAGTTGATACGGCATTTCTCCAGCAGGACTTTCTCGTTTTTAAGCCCCTCCACCATGTCGTATACCCCGTCATAAGGCATCACTGTGACGCCCGTCCGTTCCAGATACTCCCTCACGCTTATGCCCTTTTCATCCTCCAGATACGGATAAGCTTTTCCTTCCAGCACACTGCTGTTGACAAACAGATACAGTTGGTCCATGGTCACCAGAGCGTACGACAGCACCACGGGATTATACAGAATGTCATTGCCTCTGATATTTAACAGCCACGCTATATCATCCAGGGAGGTAAGCACGTGAACAGATGCATGTACCTTTTCCATAGCCTCCCTCACATCCGCGATCTTATCCAATGCGCTCTTTCCCGCATACCTCTCATCCAGAACCCATGCAGGTTCCGCCGACAGCTCAGGCCGTTCCTGCCATATCATGCCTGCCAGGTCTTCCCCGTAGGAAATACGCGCTCCCCGCTCCCTAAGCATTTCCTCCAAAGCAAGCCCTTCAGCTGCATTGACTACCCGGCCGTCAAATCCCAGGCATCCGCCCTCAGGCATCTTATCTTCCAGATATGCTCTCAGTGAGGGGACGCCCTCCTGCCCCATTTTCATCATGGTCACTGTGGAATCCTTTAACTGGGCCGCTGCCTGTACATAGTAACGCCCGTCTACCCAAAGGCATGCTTCGTCCATTGTAATCAGAGCCGTACCGGCCGAGCCGGTAAATCCGGTCATATATTCCCTGCATTTGAAATGCTCTCCCACATATTCGGATTCGTGGAAATCTGCCGTGGGTATCATATACGCATCCATGCCCCGCTCCTTCATCAATTTCCGCAATGCATCCAACCTGTCACGAATCACATTCATAACATTTCCATCCTTCCGTTTCATTCTATCCTTTCCTTCTAACCCTTTTCCTTCTAACCCCTTTTCTTCTAATCCCTATTCCACTACCTCTATTCCACTCCCCCTGTGTCACCAATCCCTATCCCACCAATCCTTCTATCTCAAATCCCCAACTTATCATCCGTCTCCCTGCACTTATTTCTTCCTCATGGCATCCTCTATGGCCGCCCCAATACCTTCATTGTACGTAGGCTGTGCCCGCATGGCAAAAGACATTTCCTCTGCGCTCAGTCCGTTGGCTATGGCCGTGGCTATTTCCCCAATCATATCAGTAGCCCTGGGGCACATCATCTGTGCACCCACGATGGTATTTGAATATGCCTCAAATACCAGACGGATAAATCCATTTTCCCCTCCGGTTATGATGGATTTTCCATTTTCCCTCATGGAAAAATGACCGCAGCGCACCTTCAGCCCCTTTTCCCTGGCAATTTCCTCCGTGATGCCGACAGTGGCAATCTCCGGGTCCGTATAGATACAGTTTGGCACAATCGGAAGGGACACATACATACCGTTAGGCACTACCTCCAGCTTAATGCTGTGGGGCCTTCCGGCTATCTTTTCCACCACATATGTACCCTGGGCCGCTGCCACGTGGGCCAGCTGTGTCCTGGCGGACACATCCCCGATGGCGTAGATTCCCCGCTCGCTTGTCTCAAAATCGCTGTTTACGGCAATCTTCCCGCCTTCCATCTCCAGAGAAATATCCTTGCCTAAAAGCTTCTCCACATTGGGCCGGCGTCCGATGGCCATGAGTATCTGGCCTGCCCTCATTTTGATGGGTTCTCCCTCCCCGTTGGGAGTGATGACGCAGCTTAGCCCGCCCTCATCCTCCAATATCTCAGTAACCGTGGCATCACAGTACACGTCAATACCCTTTTGGCGCAGCTCTTTTTCCAGCTCCGCGGACATCACATCATCCATAGGCGCCATCAGATGCTTCTGCTTCTCCACAATCGTCACATGGGAACACAGGTTGTTGAACATGGTGGCAAACTCCACCGCGATAACGCCTCCGCCCATGATTGTCAGCCTGTCAAAATTCCAGCTCTCAGCTGCCAGCAGCCTGTCGCTGTTCCATACACCCGTAAGGTCCGCGCCGGGAATCCGGCTCATGTAGGGCACTGCGCCTGTAGCTATAATGACAGCATTTCCGCGGAAGAATTCGCGGCCGCCTTCCTTTAGCTCCACCTCCACGGTCCTGTCCCTGCGAAGCACCGCTGTTCCGTAAACAATTTCCACATTCAGCTTCTCAAAGCCGTACTTAATGCCGTCCCTGTATTTGACCACCGCACTTTTCTTATACTTCTGCATTTTCCCAAAATCAAAGGAAATAAAATCCGTGGACACGCCAAATTCATCGCAGCTCTGCATCATATGAAACATATCAGAGGCGTGAAGCAGCGCCTTGGTTGGAATGCATCCTCTGTTTACGCATGTGCCTCCAATCTTCTTTGCCTCTATCACCACAACCTTAAGGCCAAATTCCGCTGCTTTAAGCGCTGCCGTATAGCCCCCTGGCCCGGCTCCTATAATCACTACGTCAAATTCTCTTGCCATACCCGTTCTCCCTTATGTTCTTATAAATTATTCTTTTAAATTATCATGATTACATTATATTTCAATTAATTTCTTCCAAGCATTTCTTCAAAGAAGGCAAGCCTAAATCAGCCCCAAATGCCTGCATGCCTTCCATACCCCATCCCGGTCAATATCATCTGCCACGTAATCCGCCACAGCCTTAAGCTCCTCCACGGAATTGCCCATGGCAATGCCGATACCTGCCTCACGGACAATCTCATAGTCATTCATGCTGTCTCCAAAGGCCACTGTCTGCTCCAGGCCAATGTCATAGTACTGACACAGCCGTTTCAGCCCCTCTGCCTTGGAAGCCTCCTGCTCCACCACATCCGCCCCCATGTTCCCGGAGAACATAGGAAATTTGAATTCAGGAAAATGGGCTTCCAGCTCCCTGGCACCTTCCGGACCGCCGATATAAACCAATGTCCTCACTGGCATATCCAACAATTCCCATCCATCCATGAAATTGCGCTCCGAAACACCCCAGCGAAGCCGGTCCATGCGGACCACGCCCTCCGGGTGGATATAATAATCCTTTCCCTCCTGGCTGACGCCCAGGGAAATTCCGTGGACATCCCCGTATTCCAGCAATGCCCGGAGCCTTTCCTTGTCCATCAGATGTTCAAACAGGACATTTCCCTCAGCCACAACCCGCGTTCCGTTCATGTGTATCACCGCGTCCGGCATAATCATATCCCGGTATACCACACTCATATCATGGTCCATGTTTCTGCCGCTTCCTATGGCAATGACCGAGTCCTTCCGCAGCAGTTCCAGTGCTTTCATGGCGCTGTCCGGAATTTTCCAGGTCTTATGGTCCAGCAGTGTCATATCCAGATCAAAGCTGACAATCCGCTTTTTCTTACTTGGTTTCTGTGTCATTTTTAAATTCTCCGAATAAATTAAAATTAGGTCTTTTCAAAATGAAAATTATCTGATATAATAATTGAGGTTCGAGAACGGAGTATGGCGTAGCTTGGTAGCGCGCTCGGCTGGGGGCCGAGAGGTCGCAGGTTCAAATCCTGTTACTCCGATTCACTTGTTATATGTCAGAATCTTTATCTTATAAGGATTCTGGCATTTTTTTGTACCCTGTACCCGCAGGCTTCCATCTGAATCCAAACTATATCTTAAGAATATACTCACCCAAACTCCGAGCAAAACATTTCCATATACATCCGGTGCACAAATTCCTGCGCAATCTTCTGAAAAAGAGCCGTTTTGTCCCGGCGTACTGCCGTACAGCGTTTTCTTTCATCAAAGTGATTAACAGCAGCACCGTGTCCCGATTGATTATACCACGTTCTGCTAAATTATTCCATCCATTTTCTATGAGCGTGAGCGTTGACTCCTGCGCTGATTCCTGCGCTGACTTCTCATAATCAGGGAATAAGCATGACCGTTGAAGGATCAGGCTTATTGCTGCCCCGGAAATGGAAATGAATAAACAGGAGGTAATCAAAACACAGGAGGATACTATCAGAATTCCGATAAAATACAACGATGAACTGAAAAAGATAGTAAGATATGATTTTTAAGCCTTGACAGAATAACAAATATATGAACCTTTTCTTCAAGCATGCCGGTCCTCTCAATGGATGGACGCAGCTCAATAGAAAATCAGATAATGGGGAAATGTGCCGCCTGACTCAGCAGAAACAAATCCATTGACTCTAAACAGAATCAGAGCTGCCGCAGCTCAACATCATGCCGCAGCAGCTCAGATTCCGCTTATATTATGCATTTATTATGCATTCCTTTAATCAGCTATCCTTTTTACCTTTCGCGTCAGCAATCCGCTCAGCCAATCCTCTCTCTGGATCACGAACACAGACACCAGGATAAGAAGCATCCCTCCCACCTTAGCCATGGTAATCTCCTCGGACAGGAGCAGGGCGCTTAAGAGGATTCCCACCACCGGATTGATGTAGGCATACGTGGAAACAACAGAGGTTTTCCACCTGCGCAGCAGATACAGATAGGAGGTCAACCCTACAATGGAATCTGCAATTCCCATATATGCCATGGGAAGAGCGCCGCGCCACGATAACTTCCCCAGGTCAAAATTTCCGGTTAAAACTGCACAGAAAAAAAACAGGATTGCGGGAATCGCGGACTGGTAAAAAATCTGCACCTGTACGGAGGCGCTAATTGACTGATATTTCAGATAGACGGTTCCCACCGACCACACGATATCAGCAAGCAGCAGCAGCGCGATTCCAATAGGGTCGGCGTTTCCGCCGGAAACACTGCCCACCACCACCACAGCGATACCGGCAAAACCTCCGATAATCCCCCCAATCCCCACCCAGCTGACGCACAGTTTACGGGCGGCAAGGGAGTCCACCAGCAAAATCGTAATGGGAATCAGGCTGACCATAACCGTGCTTATTCCCGCATCCACACGCCGGGAGGCGAATAAAAGCAGCACCGTGTTCAAAAAATACATAAGGACACTTCCCACTGCCAGGGTCTTTCCGTCACGTAAGCCGACAGCAAGGGACTCATGCCGAAAGCCCACCCACAGCGCCATCAATACAGACGCAATCAGAAAACGCAGGCTGCCGGCAAAAAACGGATGAATTATGCTGGAGGACAGCTTATTTGCCACGCCGGCCGTCCCCCAGAAAAAACAGATGTTAAAATAGGCGGCAAAGGGAAGCAGCCTGCGCAGAGAAGAATCGCTTTTCATATTTGTTCCCTCTAAAACCGCCGAAAGAACCGCTAGGTCGTCCACCCCATGGGTGTCATCACGCAGAAACCGATTGCAGGTGTTTCACCTGTATTTATGGTTCTGTGAGGCATGTTGGGCCTCACCACCAGTGAATCACCGGCATTCAGATGATAACTTGTCTCTCCCAGTACCATATCGGCTTCCCCCTGCAGCAGAATGACAATTTCCTCAGATGGGTGAGTCAAAAATTCTTCGGAGTCATGGCCGCCCGGTTCAATCTGAAATTGAATCACCATGGATGACGGTGTGTATTCCGGTGCTGACATCGGAGAAACAATCTCGTAAAATATCTCACTTTTGGGAAACTTGATAATTGGTCTCTGGTCGCTCTTTACCATGGCAGGATGATGTTCCGACTGGTCCACCAGCAAATACGGTGAAACCCCCAGAAACTCACTCACTTTGCGGAGAGAGGACAGGGACGGTTCAACCGCTCCGCGTTCCAACTGGGAAATGTATCCAATGGAAAGTCCTGTGGCCTCTGCAATATCCTTCAGCGTCAGTTTTTTTTCTTTTCTTAATTTTCTAATTTTTTCTCCAACCATAATGCAACCTCTACTAGAATTCGTTGAGCGACGGCAATTCCCCAAGAACCTGTTATACAAACAAGTATTGTCCCATAGCAAATGCGTCTTTCACAGGCCAGGACAGATAACGTCTCCACATGCCATAGCTTATCTTACCATATTTCCGAAAACTCCGACAGTATCTGACTGCAAATTTTAGCAAAAAGGATTATCGCTGGAGTCACGTTCTTCTTTTTGAATAGAAAAACGGAGCTATCAATCATATTCCCATTAAAACAGCTGCTGACAAAATCAGTGCCTGCGCAATATATAGGATGCCGAACAGGGGCATGAAAAACTTCCACCACTTGTGCATTGGAATTCCGCTGATACCGATGGAAATGGCAAGGGAACATGTGGGCCACAGAATATTGGAGAAACCGTCGCCGAACTGGAATGCAAGGCAGGTTACCTGCCGGCTGACTCCCAGCAGATCTCCCAGAGGCGCCAGAATCGGAATCACAGTGGCAGCCTGTCCGGTGGAGGATGGAATAAAGAAGTTAATCAGTGTCTGCAGAATCAGCATTCCCTGAGCTGCAATGATTGGCGGCATTCCCTGAAGCACCTGGGAGGCGTAAAACACGATTGTATCAATAATCATGGCGCCCTGAAGGATAACCAGGATTGCCTTTGCAAAGCCCACAACCAGAGCCCCCATCACAACCGAGGACGCGCCTTCAAGAAATTCTTCAGCCATTTTGCTTGGTCCCCATCCGCTGACCGCGCCTGCAAATACGCCCATCAGCACAAAGATACCAGCCAGTTCCGCGTTGCCCCATCCTAATTTCAGAGAGCCGTAAAAAATGGCAACCAGGGATACGAGGATTTCCAGAAGAATCCACATCTGCTTTTTCGTGGTCTTTGTGTTTATGATTTCCTCACGGTTAAAGTTAATATCCAGCTTATCCCCAAGAATCAGACTCTTGGAAGGATTTTTGCTTACTTTCTGTCCATAGTAGAAAATATAAGCAATTCCCAGTGTGCTGAAAATCACAAAGGATACCACACGGATTCCCATTCCCGAAAAGATGGGAACTCCTGCGATTCCCTGAGATACGGGTACTGAAAACGGATTGAGCGTGGCGGCAGACCAGCCAATTCCCTTGCCCAGCTCCAGTATGGCAAATCCTGCCAGGGCATCATAGCCCAGCGCCACACCAAGCCCCATAAACACGGGAATCAATCCATTATACTCATTCCACATACCAAAGGTTGAAGAAAGTACAGCAAATGTCAGGAAGAAAACCGGGATTACCAGCTTTGCCCTGGACGAAAATCTCCGCAGCAGCGAACCGAGAAATGCGTTAAATGCGCCGGTTTTAAGCACCATGCTAAAAGCACCGTTAACAAGGAATATCAGCATGGTTACTTCCGCACCGCTGACAAGGCCCCTGTGGAGAGAACTGAGAATGGTCACCAGTCCGGCCGGATGTTTTTCCTCAAGGGTGTGGAAGGTGCCGGGAATAACCAGTGTGCGGCTTACTCCCTCCACTTCCACTGTCTGGGTATCAAACTGCCCCGGCGGAACAAACCAGGTACAGACTGCCACAAACAGAATGATAGCGCAGATAATAACATAGACATGCGGTATTTTAATGGGCTTGCGTGCAGTGGCCGCAGTTCCGCCATTGGTGTGTACATTTTTATTCTTTTGCATATACATTGCTCCTTAATCGAACATATTCGTTGTGATGTATCAGTTCCAATTCGCCCTCAGTACGCGCAGCAGATTTTTGCCGGTCAGTTTTGCAATATCTTCCTCTGAGTAACCACGCCGTTTCATTTCATCAATCACATTTTCCAGCTGCCAGCAGCCTTCAAACCCTTTGGCATGGCGTTCATCCGACCGGGTGCCCACACAGCTGTTATACGCCCCTACCACTGCCGGATAAAGCACAGCCTGGTCTGCGGTTCCCTTGTCATCCTTATTACCATCCAGGGTATTGTCAGCGCCGAACGACACATGGTCAATACCAATAAGATTGACCACATAATCCACATGGTCTACATAATCCTTCACATCCGGACGGCAGCCCTTCTCTTTTTTCCAAATCAGGGGAGCCCAGGGGGAAATCCCCATGACACCGCCGTTTTCCTTGATAGCAAGCATTTCCTCATCGGTTTTGGTGCGTACGCTGGGTGTGATGTTATAAACACCGGCATGGGTAACGGCAACAGGCTTTTCACTTAGCCGGATAATATCCATGGTGGTCTTTTTACCCACATGAGACAGATCGGCCAGCATGCCCAGACGGTTCATCATCTTAAGGACCCGTTTGCCAAAGTCAGTCAGTCCGCCGTCCTGAGACTCGCAGCAACCCGTGCCTATGAAGTTAGCATCATTATAAGTCATCTGGATCACCCGCACTCCCAATTCATAAAAAACACGGAGCTGCTCCAGTGAATTCTCGATTGAGTTAGGATTCTGGAACGCTAAAATAAGAGCCTTTTTTCCATCTTCCTTTGCTTTATAGATATCGGCTACAGACTTTGCAATCATGAGGCCATATTTCGGGTTGTCCAGCATATTGTATATCTTACCAATACTCCTGGTGCTGGCAACATACCCATTTCCCTCCCCGGGAATGGTCAGAAAAAACGCGTCCATTTTAGAATGCAGTACATCCTCGGTGACACCCGTAAATTCGGTCTCGGTAAACGCGCAACCATCAATGATTAAATCTTCTTTCATTTTTTACCTCCACTAAAATTTTATTTAACAAAAGTATAATTCGGTCTTGTTCGCAACCTCATCCAGGCTTTTGTTCATGCCATAAGAGTATCATATATACATGTTATTTACAAGACAGTTCTTCCACATAATCACAAATTCTATGACTATATCAATTTTTTATTGTATATTTTGTATACTTTTCACAAGAATTGTTTTTTAAAGGCTCTCTCCTTGACTTTATACTGTCTTGAATATAAAATGAAATAAAATTATAGTATAATTTCAAAATCGGAGGGAATATTATGAGCCAAGCTATCCAAAAACGTATCGCATATATTGGCGCAGGCCAGATGTGCGAAGCAATTTTTAGTGGTCTTATCAGTTCCGGAGCCATTTTACCGGAGCATATCCTGTTGTATGATGTAAATGAATCACGGCTTACAGACCTGCAAACCCGTTACCGCACAAACATCCTCATGCCTTCCGCCCATTCCTATGAAGATTTGGTATCATGGGCAGATATTGTGTTTTTGTCGGTACGCCCCCAGGATGCCAGAGAAACACTCTCTAAAGCAGGCATGCTCTTCCGGCCGGATCAGACTGTAATTTCAATCATGGGCGGGGTAAAACTCTCCTTTTTAGAAGAGTATATCAAAAACGCGGCAGTGGTACGGGTGATGCCTAATACACCTATGCTGGTAATGGAAGGTGCCGCGGGTATTGCCCTGGGCGCCCGCTGCACTTCCCAAACAGAGGAGTTGGTAACCTCAATTTTTAATGTAATCGGAAGCAGCTATGTATTGCCTGAATCACTAATCGACCCCTTGACCGGAATCAGCGGGTGCGGTCCTGCATTTGCATATCTCTTTATTGAAGCCCTGGCTGACGGCGGTGTGGAGATGGGACTCAGCCGTGACGTAGCACTGAACCTGGCAGCCCAGTGTCTCATTGGAGCCGGTAAAATGGTACTAAAGACAAATACACATCCCGGTATTCTCAAAGACCGGGTATGTTCCCCCGGAGGCGGCACAATAGCCGGCGTACATACCCTGGAAGAAGGAAAATTCCGCGGCGTTGTGATGGATGCAGTGGTAGAAAGCATCCGGCGGATGCAGAATGTGGGGGATAAAGCTTAAGAGCAGGACCTCCCTCCTATTTTATCCACAATCATTCTTCCTTCAATTCAGTTATACACAACACCAGACCTGGTATTTTCAGACGATTTACATGAAATATCTAGTGTTTTCGGTGGATAATGTGGATAACTTTGTGGATATCCTGTTAATCTTCTGTTGATGCCATGTGGATGTTCTTTTGCCCGCACGCTAAGAGGGCCGTACACCTTGGGTTGGGTGTACGGCCCTCCTTCTTATTCCAGCAAATCCTCATAAGAGGTTCCCAAAGCTGCTTTAATGGCTTTCAGCTGAGAAACCTTTATATGCTGCGTCCCTTTTTCAATTTTCACCAAAGCCTCTCTTGTAATGTCTGCCCCCATCAGCTGCAGGATACGGACCAGGTCCGTCTGGCCGATGTCAGATTCCAGCCTGATTCTGCGTATGTTGGCGCCAACATTGGTTCCTTTATCATTTTTTATCACATCCATTACCCTTCCCCCGTACGCATAATTCCATTCCATAAACTCACTTCATGAACCCATTTCAGTCCATTTCACCCTTCATATTATGGAGATTTTATGTTATAATGGGACCAAAACCAGTCCATCATTTAAAGAATTCAATGAGGTAACCCTATGGAACAGTATGACTTTACAGACACCGGCAATGCCAAAGATATCTACGGATTACTGGATTGCATGTCGGAAAAGGAACTGGAGATGGCCAGGGAGGCGGTTCGAAACATCCGTGAAACCGCGCAGCTGGCCCAATTCGAGCGGTACAATGCGTGGTTCGACCACACCCTTCTCCCCATCTTCAAGGAATATGCCCAGATGACCTCTTCCCTGCTGCAGATTGAGCGGGATAACGGGACCATCGACGTCCTATTCCGCAACAGCGGCGGTCTGGACATCACAGAGAACTGTAAGGGGATGTATATGGCGCTCATGATAGCTGTACATATATTCATGGATTCAGACGCCGGAGACGCGGTTCTGGCCCTGACCTATGACTGCTGCAGGATTGTATCATGAAATGATGCCAGCTCATCCTGCCGCCCGGCCACCATCCGCTCCATATCCGCCTTAAAGCACTGCACTGGATACTGATACCCCTCATATCCAGCCATCCGGCAGCGTTCCCGGTTCACCTCATAACAGTGGACCGGCTGGAACAGCTGCCCCTTCTTTACCAGGGCCGGGATTTTCCACAGACAGTTGTCCATCTGGTTAAGCCCGGTCACAGAACGCCTGCCATGGGTCTTTGTGACCCGGATCCCCCCTGCCTGCTCCAGATAGGCATGGTTTTCTTCCCTGCCGTATCCCTCCGACTCCATGGCCTGCTCCAGTCCTTCCAGAAAATGCTCCCGGTAATGATTCCATGCACTGCCGTCCATTCCGCACAGCACCACTGCAAAACGGTTGCCGGCATTGACCGCCGCCTACTTTAACAGCTCATCATAGGTCGTCTCCAGTATGACCTTGATGGCCTTTAGCTGGGATACCTTGATATGCTGGATGCCCCGCTCTATTTTCACCAGGGCCTCCCTGGTAAGATTTACCTCAAAGTCCCACTCTTCCAGGTCAATCTTCTGAATCAGCTCTGTCTGTCCAATCCCTTTTTCCTTTCGGATTCTGCGGATATTCATTCCTATATTCGTATTCTCATCGTTTTTAATTATATCCATTCTTCCACCCTGAATATCTGGACTGATTTTAGTCCTTTTTGCTCTTAATCTTATTCAAAATTTATGATATAATGGGACCAGTATCAGTCCAAATGGAGGTCAACCCGCTATGCCAGTTTGCTTTTTTGCCTGTGACGACACATCTGTCCTTTACTGTAATGATGACTGTCTGAAATTTTTCCGGGAGCAGGTTCCCGGGACGGAATCACCTGCAGCAGCCCAAAAGGCTGCAAGCCGCTTTCCGGGATACCAGGTATTTCCTCTCGGACCATACACCTGCTGCATGTTTACATTTTCCCGGACCGCCTCTGCCTCCGGGTTTTCCCAGGGTAATGACAGGCTGCCTGTAATATATGAATCCGTGCTCAACGAGGTGGAGGAGGGAGTTGTGATATCAGACCATGAGAACAGGGTCATATTCATCAACCGCGCGGCAGAGGCCATTGAAGGCGTGGATGCCCGGATGTCCCTGGGCAAACGCATGGAGGAGCTCTATCTCCCTGTGGGAAACGGAAAAAAGAAGAACAGCCATGCCGCTGTCCTAAACACAGGCATCGCTCCCAACGAACACCTAAACCAATATGTTGTAAAGTCATCACACAAGATAATGAATGTGGTGGAACGCATGTATCCGGTCAATATCCATGGCCGCACCATGGCTGTGTTCTCCCTGATTAAGAACCTGCCTGTCATACAGAAGTCCATGGAACAGAGCCTGGAGCTCTATGATTATTTCAGGGAAAACACTCCCCACAACGGTACCCGCTATACCTTCCGGAGCATTGTGGGCAGCGATATACGGTTTGTGGAGGCAATCTCGGACGCCAAGTGCGTAGCCCGGAACCAGACCACCGTGCTCATATACGGCGAGACAGGGACCGGAAAGGAATTATTTGCCCAGAGCATTCACAACGCAAGCCCCTATCAGAACGGCCCCTTTATCCCGGTCAACTGCGCCGCCATACCTTCCACCTTGCTGGAAAGTATGTTTTTCGGCACGGTAAAAGGCTCCTATACAGGCGCCGTCAACACCACCGGACTCTTTGAACAGGCCCGGAACGGCACTCTGTTCCTGGATGAAATCAACAGCATGGACATCTCCCTGCAGGCAAAGCTTTTAAAGGTCATAGAAAATAAAACCGTGCGGCGTATCGGAGACATGAAGGAGCGGGAAATCCGGTGCCGTATTCTCTGTGCCTTAAACGAAGCCCCCCTGGCATGTATAGAGAACGGAAAGCTGCGCCGGGACCTGTATTACCGCCTGTCCTCCTGTATTCTGTATATACCACCCCTGCGGGAACGAAAAAGTGACATTCCTCTGCTGTGCAGCTTTTTTCTCAAGCATTTCAATAAGGAATACGGCCGTCATATCCACAGGATAGATCCTGAACTGATGGATCGTTTTCTGGAATACCCCTGGCCTGGTAATGTCCGTGAGCTCCAGCATGTGGTGGAAAGCGCATTCTCTGTCTCCCGAAAGGATATGGAGATTTTGCAGCTTGGTCATCTCTCCCACTATTACAGGGAATTTTTACTGCCTGCAAACCGGAAGCTGTTTCCGGCAGCCAGGCCGCCCCAGGCCCCGTTTCTCCCTGCAACCCCCAGCCCCTGAAAGCCTACATGGATTCCTGTGAGAAGAATTTCCTGGCAGCGGCCCTGTGCTGCCACAGCAACAATATCACGGCAACCGCCCGCTCCCTCCAGATTACCCGGCAGGCGCTCCAGCACAAAATCAGGAAATATGGATTATAGCGTATAATATCCTGGCAGTGACAATTTTATTTGCGCCAAAATTATTTACACGTCCCTCCTGATTTTCCTGTTTTATCCATATTCCGCCCCAAAAGCACCCTTTAACCCTCATAAAAGCGTTCTTTTACCGATGTCCCTCATTCTGGCATATAATTTGCTTTTAATATTACTGTACATGTACAGAAGGGGGAACTGCGGACCTGCATCCTGCAGCCTGCACAATTCCCAAAATTTTATAAAATAAGGGGGACTGAAAATGGAAAACAAGAAACTGACCATGAGGGAAATGATCTGCTACGGTATCGGAGACATCACCGCCAACGTGTATCTTCAGTTCATCGCCCTGTTTGCCATCGTGTTCTACACCGATGTGCTGGGTATCTCCGCCACCCTGGCCGGCCTGATTTTCATGGGAAGCCGGGTCTTTGACGGCATCAACGACATTGCGGTGGGTTACATCTCTGACCGGTACGGTCACTATAAGCGCTGGATTCTATACGGCTCTATTGCCACGGCCGTGGCCTTTGTCATCATGTTCACGAATTTTCATCTGAGCACGAAAATGCAGTCTGTATACGCCCTGGCCGCTTTCTGCTTCTGGACTTTGATGTATACGTGCTACGCGATTCCTTTTAACGCCTTTGCGTCTACCATGACGCAGAATACAGAGGAACGGACTCTCCTCAATTCTATCCGCTTTGCCATTGTGGCGGTTCCGTCCCTGATTATATCCCTCGCCACGCCTTACCTGAAAAGCGGCACACAGGAAAGCAACAGCACCTATGGCAATATCGCGCTGGTATTCGCAGTCATTGCGACCGTCTGCACCTTAATCTGCGTTGCCGGTATCGTGGAGCGTGCCAAGGCCCCCACTGCCAGACAGCGCACCTCGGGCAAAGAATATTTTAAGGCCATCCTCAAAAACCGCCAGCTCCTGGTGGTCAGCGCGGCCTTCTTCTGCAGGACACTTGGATATTATATTTACTCCTCGTCCATGGCTTATTATTTCAATTACTACCTGGGCTCTGCCAAGCTGATGGGAATTATCCTGGGCATATCGGCCCCCATCTCCGCGGTGGCGGCTCTCTGCGTGACTCCTGTGTCCAGGTACATGGGCAAGAAAAGGCCCTGATGGGCTGCGGCGTTATCTTTGCCCTGTCCAGCGTCATCCGTTATTTTATGCCTTTAAACACAGCTGTGGTGGCAGTCACCTGCTGGATTGGCATGTTCGTCATGAGCGCTACCCTGGCCATCTTCTTTACCATGATAGCAGACACCACCGATTACGGCATGTGGCTCACGGGCAAGAATGTAAGGGCTGTAAACTATGGTTTCTACACCTTCTGCCAGAAGATTGGAATGGCATTCTCCGGCACCATTGTAGGAATCCTGCTGGACATGGCCGGCTATGTTCCCAATCAGCAGCAGACAGACGCCGCACTGCGGGGCATCCTCAATATATACTGCCTGATACCGGCTGCCATCTATCTCATCATGACGGCCTTCATGCTGCTATGGAAACTGGATGAAGGCAGGATGCATGAAATTGTGGCCGAGCTGGAGGTAAGGAGGCGCCTGGAAACCAATGACTAAGCAGATCCGCAAAGGATATGGAACTGTCATCCTGGCATCGTTGGCATATGGTGTAATGCCGGTGGTATCCAAGCTATTGCTTTTGTCGGGAATGAACTCAGAGAGTGTGGTGTTTTACCGTTTTTTTCTCACATGTTTGTTCTCGGCTCTGATTCTGGCTGCTTTTAGGGGATTTAGGGCCGTGACCCTTCCACAGGCGGTTTTGCTGGCGCTCTTCGGCATACTGGGCTTCGGTTTTACCATGCAGTTTCTGACCATCTCCTACCAGTATATTCCCATTGGACTGGCCACCGTGCTGCATTTCGCCTACCCCCTGTTCGTAACCCTTATCATGCTGGCTGTTTATGGTGAAAAGCCAGCTCCGGCCAGGCTGTGGGGATGCGCTGCCGCCCTGGCAGGCATATGCCTGATGGTGGATCTAAAAGGCGGTTTCTCCCCGGGCGGCGTTATATATGCCCTGCTGTCCGCCGTCACCTACTCCGCCTTCGTGGTCTCCAACAAAAAGGCCTGTTATGGCAGTCTGAGTCCTATGCTCTGTCTCTTCGCGTTCAGTCTGTCAGCCAGTCTGTTCTTCGGACTGAGCTGTACTCTTACAGGCACACTGCAGGCTCCCTGCTCCCTATACCAGTGGGGATGCCTGATGGCTGTCAGCCTTCTGTGCACGGTCTTTGCATTCTGTACCCTTATGACCGGCGTACGGATTCTGGGAGCTGCGAAAGCATCCGTCATCAACATGCTGGAGCCTGCAACCGGAGTGGTGTTTGGCGTCATACTATTTAAAGAAAAACTGTCGTTAAAAATAATGATTGGCTGTGCCTGCATACTGGTATCCACCCTGATTACGGTCCTGGCCAGGGACAGCCGCAAAGATGGAGGCAAGAAAATATGAATGAATTATTGTCATGTGATACCATGGTCGCCCTTGGGAACAGTACAAAGTCCGGCAATGTAATATTTGCCAAAAACAGCGACCGGCCCCTGGGGGAATCCCAGCCCCTTTGCCTGTTTGAGGCTAAGGACTACCCGGACCAGGAGCTGTTATCATGCACCTACATATCCATTCCCCAGGTGAGCCGCACCTATAAGGTTCTGGGCTCAAAGCCTTACTGGATATGGGGATTTGAACACGGCATGAACGAGTGGGGCGTAGCCATTGGAAATGAAGCCGTGTGGTCACGTGAGGAGGAGGAACGCGAAAACGGCCTTCTGGGCATGGACCTGGTACGCCTGGGACTGGAACGGTCCAAAACCGCATATGAGGCCCTCCACGTGATCACAGACCTTCTTAAAACCTACGGACAGGGCGGCAACACCTCTGTGACCATGGATTTCCGCTACCACAATTCGTTCCTGATTGCCGATACCTGTGAAGCCTGGATTCTGGACACGGTTAACAGACGCTGGGTTGCCAGACGGGTTAAAAATGCGGAGGGCATATCCAACTGCTACAGCACGGGAGAACACTGGGATGAGGACTCCGGAGACATCCAGGAACATGCCTATGAGATGGGTTACGCGGACAGAGGACAGACCTTTGACTTTGCCAGGGCTTACGGCGCCGTAAACCTCAAACTGCGCGCAGCCTATCCCCGCTATAAAAGGCTTAACCAGCTTCTGGACAGGAAAAAAGGCATCCTGACGCCGGACTACATGGGAACTATACTGAAGGACCATTTTGAAGGCGAAATCATTGAGCCCCGCTGGAGTCCCGCAGACGGAATCCTGGCATCTGTCTGCATGCACAATATGGATGAATCCTCCAGCAAAACCGCTGCCGGTTCCGTGGTGGAACTGTCAAAGGATAAAACGCCTGTCTGGTGGAGCTGTATGTCCAATCCCTGTATCTCGGTTTTCCTGCCTTTTACCATGGAAACCGCCATTCCTCAGAAGGTGTCCCAGGGCAGCGCCCGGTACAGCGATGATTCCCTTTGGTGGAAATTAGAACGGCTCTCCTATGAGCTGGAAGAGGACTATCCCCGCAACACCGCCCTCTGGAATCCTGTAAAGGAAAGGCTGCAGGAGTACATCTGTTCCCTGGCGGAAAAAGGGCTGGACGACAGCCTTCTCTGTGAGATGGCTTCCAGGCTGGAAGAAGCAGCGGATGAAATGTATCTTGTGCTGCGTGACGCCAATGCCTCCAGCAGCCAGCCCCAGAGAAAGGCAGCGCTGAAAGCAGCACGCACCATGGCCGGCATTATATAACCGCCGCCTCTGCCGTATAACCGCCTATAGGGCGCATCTTCCGGGAAATCAGTTTACAAGAGACTATACGCAGACCGTGGGCTGCTGACAAAAGATGACAAAAAAATAACAGGCCGGGTCTCCGCACCAAAGGGTGCGGTCCCCAGCCTGTTTTCTTATCTTATCATTCTGTTGGGTTTTCCGTTTCCAGGCGTCCTCATCCTGCCTACTTGTACAGCGACAGACCGTCTATCAGTATAATGGGATCATCCCACTCATTATCCGTAACCAGAGAAACCTCCACGCGGATCTCATTCTGTCCTGTCACATCCACGCCAAAATGCATCAGCTTTTCATTGTAATGGATATCCTGTGATGTATAGAGTACAGTATCATTGTCACCGTATACAGTTACCTTCGCCATGATTCCGCTGCTGAACTGGGATGATGGGGCTATGACGCCGGATAAAAGCCTGTACTGTCCGTTGGCAGCATATTTTACATAGCTTCCCTTTCCTTTCAGACGGATGGCATTATTCCAGCGCTCGCCGGTGGATGTTTTGCCCGATGTAATGATATTGTATCCCTTGGTGGAAAGGCCGTCCAACAGGTTCTGCACCAGATATGGCGTGGACAGGTCTGTAATATTGGCCGGTTCCACCTCTCCCTCCGCTGCAATCCATACGCCGTCCGCACCAATCTGGCGTCCGTCAATCACTGTGTTCGTGGCCATGGCTCCGTTTGGAAGCAGGAAGTACCATTTGTCGTTATCCTTAAACCAGCCCTTCTGCATGACCCCTGCCTGGTCCATGTAATACCACTGGCCGTCAATCTGCTGCCAGCCTGTGGTCATGACACCGTTGTTATCCATATAGTACCAGTTGCCGTTATCCTCAATCCATTCCTTGTAGGCAAACTTATTGGCGCCTCTCTGATACTTCCACTGATCATTTACGTATTTCCATGTACCTGCATAGGCCGGAACCGACATAACCACACTCAGAGCCACTGCTGCCAATGTAACCGCCAAACGTTTCTTCATTCTGAATCTCCTTTCATTCTCCCCTGGCTGCCCTGTCACAGACAGATATTATTCATCCTGCACTTGTTACATTATAATTCATTCTTTATTTTTATGCAACTGTGTGTTCAAACTGTAATTAAACTGTAAAGATTAAATACTTCCAGGAAATACCTTGACAAATTAATCTGTAAGTATTATAGTTACAGTATAAAATGTATCTTTTAGAATTACAGTTATTACCTGTCTGTTAACAGCATCGAGAAAGGAGCTTACCTATGAACACCCGCGAACACACAACCATGAAGATGAGAGGAAACCCGGATATCTCCTATCTGGGACATACCGTTGATCAGATGATTTGGAGCTTTATGGAACAGGAAAAAATTGACGGACTTACCTTAGCCATTGTACAAGCCCCCTACATACCAAGGGTAGCCGGATACGGCTATTCGGACAGCCAGCGGCGGCGCCTGGCTTCCCCCAACACCATGTGGCCCGCCGGCCCTATCTCCCAGGCCTTTGCGGCAGTGGCCGTTATGCAGCTTCATGAGGACGGCGGACTGGATGTAAACCGCCGGGCTTCCGTACATATACCGGAACTTCCTGATACATGGAATGACATCACCGTTCTTCAGCTTCTGCGCCATGCATCGGGACTGCCGGATTACCGCCGGGCGGCTGAATTCAGCCCGGACACACCGTGGACATTTGATGCCCTGCTCCAATTGGCTGCCAGGAATCCCCTGCACTTTGTTCCTGGTACAGATGTGGAGCAGAGCGCTACCAATTTCCTGCTGCTGACCGAAATCGTCGAACGGGTCAGCGGCCTAAGTTACCACGATTTTGTAACCAAAAGGCAGATTGAGTTCCTGGGCCTTGGGCACACGGGCTTCAAGGAGGATTTAGGCCAGTTCCATCACGAAGACATATCCCGCACCGCTGATATCCACCAGTTATTCAAAATGGACAGACTCTATATCAATCCCACGGAGCCAGCCGTATCCTATGACAGCAGCGGTACTCCCATCACGGCGGCAGAAACTACGGCGCTCCGGGGCTTTTCCGATATTTGGGCCTCTGCCCAGGATATTTCCTTCTGGGACATCGGCCTGGCCGGCTCTGTCCTGATTCATCAGCCGGAAAACCGCGCCCTTATATATGCTCCCTGGAATCTTCCCGACGGGAGGACAGTACCTGCCGCATCCGGCTAGCAGTTTTACCATCACCGGGGACTTATGGATATAAAGGGATCCGTCCATGGCTATTCTTCCTTCCTGAGCCGCTTCACAGACGCCTCCGAGCTGGTCTGCGTCACCCTCATGTGCAACAAGGAAGGGGTGGACTTCACCAATCTGGGGCGCAGGATAGCCGGCGCATACGGCGACCTTCTGTCCACCGGGTACGATGACAACCGTCTCTATCTTCTGGAAGGCCAGTTCCCTGCGGCAGAAACAGTATCACGCCTGGAATCAGCCTTAAAAGACCGCGGTATCCCTGTATTTGCCAAATTTGACCATGGACAGAACGCTGCCGGTGCAGGGCTTTTCCTCCGTCCCACCACAGTACTGGTATTCGGCTCTCCCCAGGTAGGCACCGGACTCATGGAAGAAGATCAGAGCGTATCCTTGGAACTGCCCCTGCGCATCAGTGTATGGGAGGATGAAGCCGGAAGCACATGGCTGGCCTTCCCACGCCTGGACAAGGTATTCGGTGAATACGGACTGGAAAACCATCCCGCTGTCCCCAAGATGCAGAACCTTCTTGAACAGCTGGTGCATATAGGAGGCAGCATCTATTAACCAGAAAACCACACCGCAAAAACCAACCCATAAAAAGGCACCGCTCCCCGCAATCCGGGAACGGTGCCTTCTCACATTCTGCCTTTATTCTTATATATACACTCCAGGGCTGTTCAGACAGCACCGGACATCAGGTATTCTTCATGATAACGCTTTCCACCACATCTGCCACATGCTCGCAGGCATCGCAGCATTTCTCTAAGTATACGTAAATCTCCCTCCAGGCAATGATTTCAATGGGATCGGTCACCTCGGCGTGAAGCCTGCGCATGGACTCAATGAACAGCCGGTCGCCTTCCTCCTCCAGAGCGTTAATCTCGATGATCAGGCCGTGAAGTGTCTTGGATTTCCTGAAGTCCGCAAACTCCTCCATAACCTCCTTAAGCGCCTCGCAGCAGCGGATGATGACCTTTATGAAGGCAAGGGCCTCGGGACGGATTTGCTGAACATTGTTTATGTAAATACGAATCAGTACATCCTCAATCTTGTCCGTCACCTCGTCGATACTCTGGCTCAAAAGAATAATATCCTCCCGCTCAATGGGGGTGATAAACGCCTTGACCAGCACAGCCATCATCTCATGCTTTTTCTTGTCCGCGTCATGTTCAATCCGGTGCAGCTCGTCCAGCTTGTCCTGTAAAAGTCCTGTATCAAAATGGTTTAAATTATCCTCCAGCATTTTGGCTGCCTGGCATCCGCACTCAACGCACTCTATGAAATTCTGAAAATAGTAACTATCACTTTTCTTAGACATCTTATCTTCTCCTTTACTTATCCGTGGAACAACATCATAAACAGCTTCGCTATCAGGAATCCGATGATGCCGCAGCCGGGGAATGTCATGACCCAGGTCATCACCATGTCCTTAACCACGCTGAAGTTAATGGCTGACAGACGTTTCACCGCTCCCACACCCATAATGGCTGTGGTCTTTGTATGTGTGGTACTGACGGGAATACCGAAAATGGAAAATCCAAGTAGACAGGCAGCTCCCGCCATATCCGCAGAAAAGCCCTGGTATTTCTCCAGCCGTACCATATCCATGCCCACGGATTTGATGATTTTCTTTCCTCCGATGGACGTTCCCAGGGCCATGGCTGCGGATCCCAGCAAAAGCATCCACAGAGGGAACTGTACTCCCTGGGTATTGCTGGACCCGTTGACCATACAGATACCTAACAGCATGACTCCCATGAATTTCTGTCCGTCCTGTGCACCGTGCATAAATGCCATGGCGGCAGCTCCGCCAATCTGGGCATACCGGAAAAATCCGGTGGTTTTCCGGCGGTCCATATCCCGGCAAGTCCAGGCCACCAGCTTGCATGAAAGATAACCGCTTAAAAATCCCAACACAACGGAAAAAATCAGACCATAGACCACCTTCATCCACTCTGCCGAGTTAATGGCCGAAAATCCTCCGCGGATAGCCACGGCAGCGCCGGTAAGGCCAGCTATGAGCGCATGGCTCTCACTGGTGGGACATCCAATGGAAACAGCAAAGGACGACCAGACCACAATGGAAAAAAGCGCGGCACACAGGGCAACCAGAGCAATTGAAGTATCTTCCCCGAAATTGACCATATTGGTAATGGTCATGGCAACCGTGGAATTCACCATGGTCATCACAACCACCCCTGCGCAGTTGCATACTGCCGCCATAACAATGGCCAGATTCACATCCAGCGATCTGGTTGACACGCAGGTGGCAATGGCATTTGGCGCATCCGTGATACCATTGACACAGATGACCCCAAGAGTCAGAAGGACTGTAATCAACAATGCCGGATTTGTCACCAGCTGCCGCAGGAAAAAGGAAAACGACATGTCCATAATTCTTTTTTACCTACTCTCTTAATTATTTACTTTATCTTTACGTAAAATTTACAAACTCACGATTTTAATTCTAACACGGTTTTTTATGGTAGTAAAGTTCAATTTCGTTAAGAAACAAAGGAAAATATTCGTTTTTGGATAATAGAAATGTTATGGGATAAAATGGAAAACGCCTGTATTATCTATATATAGATAATACAGGCGAAGCAGACAGGACAAATATGGTTTCATACTCTTTGTACACTCTCAGCAGAAACATACTCCAATTATTGATAATGTTTTGTCCTTCATTTGTATATTCGGTTTTTATTGGAACTCTGTTTTTTTATTGGACTTCCGGTCCGTTCAGCCCTGCATCCATGCTCCCGGAACGGAACCCTTCTGCATCCAGGGTTATATACACAAACCCCATTTTCTTCAAACGGCTGACGATTTCTTTCCGGCCTTTCATAAATACCTCAAAGGCTTCCGGATCCAGTTCCAGGCGCACGATATCTCCGTGAAGCCTGAGACGTACATTGCCGGGAACCATAGTCCTGACATAGGCTTCTCCCTCCCCAATTCTTCTCAGCACCTCATAGTCCAGAGCAGCGCCGTAGGGCAGGCGGGTAGCCATGCAGGGAGTGGACGGACGGGATGCCACCGATATTCCGTACTCTGACGCCAGGGCCTTTACCTGAGCCTTGGTTATGTGCAGCTCTGCCAGGGGACTAATGATTCCCAGCTCCTTAAGCGCCCGGATTCCGGGGCGGTATACATGCATATCGTCCTCATTTGTACCGTCCAGGATATACCTGATTCCCCTGGCCTCTGCCAGCTCTGCCAGTCTGGAGAACAGATGGCGCTTACACAGATAACAGCGGTTTACCGGGTTGTTTTTTATTGACTCCTGCTCCAGCTCATCCACGGTAATAACCTCATGGATTCCTCCCAGCTCCCCTGCCACGCGCCTGGCAATCTCCAGGTCGCAGGAAGGATGCAGGCGGCTGTCAAACGTAACGGCGTACACCTTTCTTCCCGTATGGGCGGCTGCGTCTGCTGCTGTCTTTAAAAGCAGGCTTGAATCAACTCCGCCGGAAAATGCAAGGCATATATCCTCTTTGGCCAGCTGCTCCATCCTGGCCTCCAGACACTTTTTCATCTGGTCCGGAGATGACATTTCATCACTGAAACTGTTATTTACCGTATTCATACGAATCTCCTAATCTGACATTATCCATACATTTAATCCTGCCGGCTTTCCTCTGCCTTCATACGTGCCTGATGATATGCGGTCTGAAAATCCACACCCTGTTCCCTACAAATCCGCCGGATGCTTTCATATTCCGGATAAAAAAACGTTCTGCCCTTGTAAGCACACACCTTCACATCCGCCGGCCCGTAACTGGTTTCCACCTGGATTTCACTCCGATCAAGAATGGTCCTCTCCGTCGGATAACGGCGGATTCCAATGGTAGTGGTCTGGGTAAGAATGATTTCCTCCATGGCCTCTATGGATGATTCACGGCAAAGCACAGACAGCATGTAGGCGGGACGGTTTTTCTTCATGTGAATAGGGGTATACCACACATCCGCGGCCCCGGCATCAAGGAGCATCTCCATGGCAAGGCCCAGCATTTCCCCTGTACAGTCATCCAGGTTCGTCTCCAATACCCACATGGTACGGTCCTCTTCCTGTGAAGTCTCCAGCAGCATGGCCCGAAGCACATTCGCCTGTTTAAACACCTTGTTCCCCGCACCCATTCCGACCTTAAGCAGACGGCAGGAAGAAGGCAGCCGGTCCTTTGTCCGCAGAGCGGCGGCAATTGCTGCCCCGGTAGGTGTAACCATTTCCCCGTCATTGTCTGTAAAATGCAGCTTAAGTCCATAGGAGGAAGCAATATTAGCAGTAGCCGGAACAGGAACCGGCAGTACGCCGTGCTGGCAGTGGACATGGCCGTGACCTTCAGACAATGCAGAAACCACCACATCATCCACACCCAGATTGTCGATACAGACTGCCGCACTGATAATGTCCACTATAGAATCAATGGCCCCCACTTCGTGGAAATGAACCTGTTCAACAGGAAGCCCATGGGCCTTGGATTCCGCCTCTGCCACAATGCGGAACATGGTCCGGGCCATTTCCTTCACCCTCTCATTGGAATCCAGACGGTCTATGATATGATAAATGTCGTGGAGGTTCCTGTGAATGTGGGGATGCGGATGACCGTGACCAGCCTCATGACTGTGCTCATGCTCATGACCGTGATCAGCCTCATGACTGTGCTCATGCTCATGACCGTGACCAACCTCATGACCGTGACCAGCCTCATGCCGGTGACCAGCCTCATGACCGTGCTCATGCTCATGGCCGTGACCATCTTCATGCCGGTGACCTTCCTCATGCCAGTGGCCTTCCTCATGACCGTGGCCTTCCTCATGACCATGCTCATGCTCCTCCAAATGCACATCAAAATCAAATGCATCCAGACCGCTCACAACCTTCCGTCCAAAATGCAGATGGTATCCATCCACTCCCAGGCTCTCCAGCGCATTCTCCAGCACCTGCCTGTCCGCTCCCAGATCAAGCAGGGCTCCTACCGTCATATCCCCGCTGATGCCCGAATTACATTCCAGATATAAAATCTTCCCCATTTTATCTCACCGCCATTCTGTTTATTTGGGTCGCCAGGTAGCCGGCGCCGTATCCATTGTCAATATTAACCACCGATATCCCGTTGGCACAGGAATTAAGCATTGTAAGAAGGGCCGACAGCCCGTGGAAGCTGGCTCCGTATCCCACGGAGGTGGGGACTGCCACTACAGGGCATTCCACCAGGCCTGCTATCACCGTGCCCAGCGCTCCTTCCATTCCGGCCACTGCCACAATGCAGCTGGCCTTGTCCAGACGCTCCCTCTGGGCCAGGAGCCTGTGGATTCCGGCAACTCCCACATCAAATATACGGTCTACCCTGCATCCGAAATATTCAGCTGTCTGGGCTGCTTCCTCTGCCACCGGTATATCCGCCGTGCCTCCTGTGCACACTGCCACATACCCCTTGCGCTCCTTTCCCGGCTTCTCCACCTTAAGTATCCGGGATATGGGATCATACACCACCTCCGGCACCGCTGTTCTCACCAGCTCAGCCTGCTTCTCAGAAGCCCTGGTTCCCAGAACCTCCCCGTCCCTCTCATAAAATTTCTTATATATTTCCAGCAAATACGCATCCGGCTTTCCCTGGCAGAATACAGTTTCCCCAAAACCGGATCGCAGCTTCCTGTGATGGTCCAGCTTGGCATATCCCAAATCCTCATAAGGCAGGTTCTTAAGCTGCTTCTCTGCTTCTTCTATGTTAACACCGCCGGACTTTACCTGCTCCAGTAATTCCCTGACATCCATCTTTCGTTCTCCTCTCTCAAATCCATACGGCTTGGCCGTCCCGTTTCCAATCCTTCCACATACAAATCATCCGGCCGCTCCGTCCCTAATCCGTCCTCAAATCAACCACCCTGCCGCAAACACGCTCCAGCAGCTCCTCTGAATGGCTGACCACCAGCAGGCCCAGGTCCCGCGTCTTCACTTCCTCCAAAAGGAATCCCCAGATCTGGCTCTGGGTGATAAGGTCCAGCATGGTGCTTATCTCATCCGCCAGAATGAACCGGGTGCGCTTCCCCAATGCCCTGGCTATACAGAACCGCTGCAGCTCTCCTCCGGACAGCTCACCCGGATACCGGTTCAGCCAGTCCGGTTCAATTCCCAGACCGCGGACCACCCGTTCCTCCACAAAATCCCCTTCCCTCAGAACTTCCCGCATCTTAAGGCGGGGATTTACTGACAGTTCCGGATGCTGCCATATCATCTGCACCGGATTGTAACCGGCACAGGAAGAAATATTTTTCCCGTCTAACACCACAGTCCCATGGTCCGGTTTCTCATAACCAACCAGTATCTTGCAAAAGGTCGTCTTTCCAAAACCGCTGGGAGCTGTCAGCCCCACACGTTCCCCGCTCTCCAGGCTTATGCTGACATTGTTCAGTATTTTCCTGTTCCCATTGTCGTATTGGAAAGAAATATTCATAGCTTCCAGCTTCATATTCCCGCCTTCCTGCATTTTACCATGCCGCCGCGAAAACTGCGATAAGAAATTTCCTGGAGACAGCCTTCATCCATGTCCGGGCAGCGGGGCCCATAGGGACATCCCGCGGGCATATCCGCCGCATAGGGCTGGGTCCCGGATGCTGCCTTAAATCCGTGACGGGGCATGGCCCGGAATAGAGCTTTGGTATAGGGGTGGCGAAGCCTTTGCTCATCCTCAAAATCCTCTGCCAGGGCCTCCTCCACATTGGTACCTGCGTAAAATACCACGATTCTGTCAGCCACCTCCAAAGCCAGCTCCAAATCATGGGTGATAAGAAGGACCCCTGCCCCCTGGTCCGCTATCTCCCGGAAGTGGGACAGCACACGCCTGGCCGCGCTGATATGAAGGCCCGGCGTGGGTTCATCTGCAATAACCAGTCTGGGATGCTCCATCACGGCTGTGGAAATAAGTACCCTTCTGGTCATTCCCCCGGACAGTTCAAAAGGATACAGCTCTTCCGTATCCTCTCCCAGCCCGTAGCGCCCCATGGATTGGCGGCAGCGCTTCACGCTCTCCCTGTCTTTTTGTCCCCTTCGTACCTGTTCTCCCACCTTCATAAGCGGATCCAGATACGACACGCTCTGGGGGACCAATACCATCCGGCTCCCCCGAAGCTGTTCCTTTTTCTTCTGGGTCAGGATTTCTCCCTCAAAGGAAACCGTCCCCTGACAGGCGGCATTCTGCGGCAGAAGTCCCATGACCGCATGGGCCAGCAGGCTCTTTCCCGAACCGCTGGATCCGGCTACGGCCACCACCTCATGTTCCCGTACCTTTATGTTCAGATCCCGAATCACAGGAAGCTCCCTCTGGCGCCATCCCCCCACATACTGGGAAAATGAAATCATCAGATGCTCCACCGACAATATGACTTGTTTTTCCTCCAAAACAACCTCCTACACAACAAACCTCTGCCACGGCACAGGCGATTTTACAGATGGGCCTGGGCCGGGTCCAGCAGACGGCTCAGCGTATCTCCGATAAAATGGAACAGGACCACCACAAATACCAGCAAAAGACCGGGAAACAGGGCCAGCCACCACTTCCCCATGACCAGGTATTTCATGCTCTCAGACAGGATAACACCCACGGCAGGCTGCTCCGGCGGCAGCCCGAAGCCCAGAAAGGTTATGCTTGCCTCATGAAGAATTGCATGGGGAAACAGCAGAACCATGCCCACAAAAAGCTGGGGCAGCAGATGGGGCGTCATATGTTTGAAGGCAATATAAAACCTTCCCTTTCCCAGCTTCTTTGCAATCTGTATGTACTGGCTCTCACGAAGCTGTATGACCTCCCCGCGGAGAAGCCTGGCCAGGGAAGTCCAGTGAGTCAGTGAAATCCCAATCAGTACACCCCAGAATCCCTTTCCCACTGCAAAGGAAATGAGCATCAGAAGCAGGATATGGGGTATTCCCATGACCAGATCAATGATTCCTCCTATGACAGCATCCGTGACCCTGCCCAGACAGGCGGCCATGGTTCCCAGGATGAAAGCCACCACCGCACTGATGCATGCTGTCAAAAGCCCGATGCGTATGCTGATGGATAGCCCTGTAAGGCTGCGGACAAACATGTCCCGCCCCATCCAGTCTGTCCCAAAGGGATAGGCCAGGCTGGGCGGCAGATTTTTTCTGGTGAAATCCGTGGCCAGGGCCTGCTCCCTTAATACCTGGCCGGCAATGGCAATGGCTGCCAGCAGGAGGACCGATACCGCCAGCAGCGCAGCCATGGCCTTGCGGCGGTTCCATCTGTGTCTTTGTGCGCTCATTCCCTGCTCCTCCTGATTCTGGGATCCACCGTTCCGTACAGGAGGTTGGCGGTGAAATTCCCTAAAAATACAATGGCCGCGCTGATAATTGTAATTCCCATAAGCAGAGGCACATCCCCGCCTAATCCGGCTGTCACAGCCGCCTGTCCCAGGCCCGGATAGGAAAATACCTGCTCCACCAGCACGGATCCTCCGAATATCTCGCTGACTGAGGCAAACTGGAGCGTCATGGCAGGAAGAAGGATGTTGCGGATTCCATGCCTGCGGATAATGGACCATTCTGACTCTCCCCTGGCCCTGGCAAACAGCACATAATCGCTTTCCATGACCTGCGCCATCTTCTCCCTTGTATGAAGGGCAATGTTGGAGATGCCTGTAATGGACAATGCCGCCGCAGGCAGTATGCCATGAATCAGGCGGTCCCTCATGGTCACAGCCGACGCCTCCACCCCGATTGGAACAGAAAGTCCTATGGGGAGCAACTTAAGCCAGACCGCGAACACGACAAGCAGTACCAGAGCCACCCAAAAGGCCGGCGTACTGGCAGTTACCAGGGCATAGGAAGAGATAATTCGGTCCGCAGTCTTTCCCTTCTTTGCCCCGGCAATGATTCCCATGAGAAATCCAATCAATCCCGACAAAATCCATGCCGCCGCCATAATCCAAAGGGAATTGGCCAGCTTCTCCCCGATTACCTGGGCAACAGGCCTGCGGTACAAAAGGGAGATACCCATATCTCCCTTAAGAAAATCACCGGCCCAGGCCAGATAACGGGTTACAGGCGGCGTGTTGACGCCCCAGTATTCCTGGAGTCTGGCAATCTGCTCGCTGCTCATGCTTCCAAGGGCCGCCTGCCCCACATTGGTGGTAAGCGGATCCAGGGGAGAAACCGACACCAGGAAAAACGCCGCCATACTCACCAGCACCAGCAGAACCGCCATCCGTATGAAATTAACACCCGCCTGTTTCCAACTCATGATTTTATCCTTCCTGCCCACATACAATTCTGTCTGATTTTATTCCCAGCTCCACTGGTCCACATTATTTACAATGGACCATCCGTGTCCATGGGGATGGATTTTCTGTTCCGCCACCTTTAGTCCGTCCCTGGACCAGTACAGATGGTCTATATTAACCAGCCAAATCCAGGGGATATCCCCATCCTGGGTCACTCCCGCGGTCCCGTCCCACTGGGCCTTCTTCCACAGCTCGTAGGAATCCTCCAGATTCCCGCTGGCCAGGGCTTCGTCCATGTACCGGTCCACACTGTCATTGGCATAGGGAGAATACTCCGCCAGGCCGGTATCCTTCATGGTATGGTAAATATTGTAAAGCTCCATAGGCGTATGGGCGCCCCAGCCCCACATAAGCGGCTCTGTCTGGGCGCGGTCATAGGCGTCATCCCAGCCAACACCCTCTATCTTCACTTCAATTCCCACTTCCTTAAGCTGGTTGGCCGTGTCCGCTGCCAGAGCCTGGCGTACGGAATCGCTGGCCGGGTACATCAGTGTAAATCCGGCCCTGACACCATCCTTTTCCCTGATTCCATCCGCTCCAGCCTTCCATCCGGCTTCCTCCAAAAGCTCTGCTGCCTTTTCCGGGTCATACTCTGTTTTCGCAGACTCATTGTACCAGGGCATCTTGTCACACACGCTGTATGCCGGGCTTCCGTAGCCGTTCAGAACATGTTCAATCATTTCATTCCTGTCAATTCCAATGTTCACAGCCCTTCTCACCTGTACATCCGACGTAAAATCATTTCCCACAACGGTTTTGCCGTCAGTTACAGTGCCTGACTTTACAGCCGGAAGGTTAAAGCCCCGGTTATCCACTGTCTCGAAGGAAAGGAGCTCATATCCGGGGAGGGTCTGGTCTGAATAGGACGCAGCCGTATAGGCCAGGTCCACCTGCCCGGACATGACAGCTGCATAAGCCGCGTCCTCCTCCATGAAAAGTATGGTCACTTTCTTCATTTTCGGCTCTGTCCCGTAATAATCCGGGTTCGCCTCAAATATGACCTGCTGTCCCTTATCCCACTGTTTCATGATATATCTGCCGGATCCAATGGGATGTGAACCGTAATCCGCCCCATAGGCATGTTCCGGTACGATACCGACAATTGCCATGGTGTAGGGCCAGATGGAGTAGGGCCGTTTCATATGAAATACCACCGTGGTATCATCCAGCGCCTCAGCACTCTCTAACATGGTAAAGTCGTTGACAGAGCTGGTGTCCCGCAGGGTATTGTATGTAAATGCCACGTCCCGGGCAGTCAGCTTCTCTCCGTCTGTAAAATTAACATCATCCCGTATATTCACGGTCCAGGTAAGCCCGTCCTGGCTCACCTCCATACTGGTTGCCAGGTCATATCCTATTTTCAGGTCAGCAGTCGTCACGGTCAGCGTACTCTGAATCAGCGGCTCGTGGACATGTTCGCCCGCCCCCCATCCGTAGGCAGGATCAAATCCGGCCTCCGGCTCTGAGGTTGGTCCCATGACAACCACCACGTCGTCCCTTGTTCCATTATTCCCCGTCTCCCCGGCGCCCTTTCCCGCACTGTTTTCCGCACGGTTTCCCGCGCTGTCCCCAGCAATATCTCCTGCACGGTTTCCCGCACTGCTCCCTGCACTGTCTGCAGCCGCAGATATTCCGCTGTCCTTAGCGCTGTTTCCTGTTCCGCTGCCTGCGCAGCCCGTCACAGCCATGGACACGGCCGCCATGGCTGCCACGGCATATTTCATTCCCGTTCTCATTCCTCGTCTCATTTTCCTCTCCATTTCTTTTTCATGCCCTGTCCGTATGCCTGGATTCCATAAACTTACATTCCATACACTCACATCCTATTCCTGTAAGCGCAGACGCCATGAACTCAATCCGCACCCCGGCGCAAAAGCATAAAAAAATACCAGAATAAGTGTATTCCTTGAGAATACATCCTACCTTCCTGGTATCCCTTACTTCTTAAAACTTATTCAATCTCACTAAAATGCGCTTGTCTGGTTCATTCTGGATGCTGACTTCTGTCAGCCGTTAAGAAAATTATACGCAAAAGTCCGCAAAAAATCAACGCTTTTCTTGCCAAACGTTTGCCCATATATTAAACAGTCTGCCTGAACCATCCCCATGAGGAGAAAAGTTCCCGGGGAACCAACACCGCCCCGGGAACTTTTAAGCGTATCTATGCGCCTTTCTTACCAGTCTCTTAATTTATTCCCCCTTCTGCTGAACCTCTACGGTACGTCCCTCCACGTCTTTCGGGTCTCCCACGGTCAGTCCCGGGACCTCCTCATCCGGGCACGCGTTTGTCCATGCAAGCTTCATGACATCGTCTGCTGTCAGCTCCTTCTTCTGGATCACTCCCAGGCGGATGTAGTCGGCTGCAATATTGCCAAGGGCCTCCTCTGTGATTGCGTCAGACAGGCCGAAATCCAGGGAATCCCAGAACTCCAGCTGATTTTCAAACTCACCTGTCATCTTATTGGTGTCAAACATTAACTGCACGGCATCCTCAGAGTGGAGACGGGCATACTGCCCTGCACGTTTAATCGCCATAACAATGTATTTTGCGTGAACCGGGTTCTTCGCAAGAAAATCATTGTTCATGGCGGTTGCGCAGCACACCTCTCCCTCGAACTCATCGCCGGGGGTAATGGAGCATACCTTGCGCATCTTATCTCTGTAATTGGCGATTACAAAATAATCCGAGAAAATGGAAGCGTCTATCTCGCCGCTCTCCATAGCCGCAACGCTGGCCGCGCTGTCTGCGATATCAAGATATTCCACCTCAGAGGTAGGGTCTATCCCCTCCCCGTCCAGCATTCGGTAGATAATATTCTGGTCGGAGTTTCCGATGCCGTCATGGATGGCAATGGTCTTTCCCTTTAAATCCTCAGCCGTCTTTATCTCGCTGTCATTGAATACGTAGATAGATTTGCAGCCCATGTGGGCTCCTGCTACGAATGTCATATCTACACCGTTTGTCACCGGCACAAGCATGGTTGCGATATGGTCTGTTCCCCACAGGCACTTCCCTGTGCCAACCGTGATCACAACAGACTCTCCTTCAATGTATTCCGCGTTAATACCGTAATCCTCATAATAGCCCAGTGCCTCGGCAAGGTATACCGCAGACACGCAGGCCCCTCCGTTAAACAGATAATTTAATGTTGTTCCGAAGGCAGGCTCCTTCTGCATGGCCTCCCAATCCTCCTGGGACACAGCCTCCGGGCGGGCGGCGCCTCCGGTTGCCTCCTCACCGGTTTTCCCGGAATCCTGTGGCTCTGCCGCTGACCCTGCTTCCGCTTTTGTCTCCGCTGCCACAGCTGCTGTGGATGCGCTTTCTGTGGTTGCGCCTTCTGTGGGAGAGCCTCCCCCCTGTTCCCCGCAGGCGCTCAGGGATAAGGCCATCATTCCCGCAAGCGCTGCCGCCAGAATGCGTTTCGCATTTGTCTTTTTCATCATACTGTTCTCCTTTTTGCTTTTAATAGTTATTTATGTACACAAACCATGGGGTCTGCGTTTTTTTCTTTGCAGGGTCCTGTCCCATTTACCGCTGACCTCTGTTTTTTCCGCCGAAGTGCAGGCGGTTGAGGATTTCATTCCGGCAGGCCACAAAGGTCTGCGATGAGCGCTCCCTGGGGTAGGCCTGGTCTATTTTAATATCAGAAACCACCCGCCCCGGATGCGCGTCCATGACAATGACCCGGGTTCCCATATAAATAGCTTCATCCACATCATGGGTAACCATGAGCGCAAGCTGCTTTTTCTCCTGCCACACCTTTAAGATTTCATCCTGCATATTCATACGTGTGAATGCGTCCAGCGCTCCCAGGGGCTCGTCTAACAGCAGTATATCCGGCTCGTTAATCAGAGACCGCACCAGTGAAACCCGCTGTGCCATGCCGCCGGAAAGCTGTCCCGGGTAGTCGTTCCTGAAGGATTCAAGACCGATAATTTTAAGCATCCTCTCTACCTTCTCCTCATTCCCCTTCAGCTTTCCCTGCAGCTTTAAGCTGAAGGAAATATTTTTTTCCACTGTCAGCCATGGAAAAAGGGTGGGTTTCTGAAACATCATTCCCCGCTCCGGCGACGGCCCTGTAATCTGCGCCCCATTTACGGTCAGATAGCCGGTGGTAGGCGGAATCAGCCCGGCCACAAGGCGGAGTATGGTGGATTTTCCGCATCCCGACGGCCCCACAAGACTGATAAATTCACCGCTCTTCATGGAAAGATTCACCTCGTTTAACGCGTGGGTAACCTCGTCGTGCTCCACCTTTGCAAAACTTTTTGATACATTGTCCAACCGAAGGATAACTGTATTTTCTGCCATTATTTCACTACTCCGTTCTGCCACCTGAGAACCCGGCGTTTAATCAAATCCAGCACCTTTGTCACAATAGTAAAAATAAAACAGATGACAAACAGCGCTGCAAACATTTTGTTGTAGGCCGCCCAGGATTTAGCCCAGTTCATATACCATCCAAGTCCTGCCTTTACCCCCATCATCTCCGCAATCATGATTGCAACACATGAGGAGCTCATGGCCTGGGTGCAGCCCTGTAAAATAGAGGGCATTGCATGAGGAATCGCCACCCGGAATACAAGCTGCCCCTCACTTGCCCCCAGGGTCCTTGCGGCCTCGAAGAAATCCTTGTCCACATTCTGGATGCCGGACATGGATGCCACGGTAACTGCAAACCAGGAGCCAAGGGCGATGATAAACACGGCTCCCCTGAACAGGGAGGCTGCCACAACCATGATAATGGGAATCCAGGTTGCGGTGGGAATAGGTCCCAGAAATTTGATAACGGGATTAATCCAGTACCGCGCCTTCTCAGAATAACCACAGGTAATTCCCGTAACCAATCCCAGGGCAATTCCGATAAAATATCCCAAAAACAGCAGGCGCAGCGTGTGAAGCGTACATTCAAGCAGATAAGCCCGGTCCTCCCATGCAATGTTCAATATGCTGTTCATACACGGAACAAAGGGCTGGGACAGGATGCCAGTTTTCAGAGTCAGATAATCATAAAAGGTAAGCAGGAGAAAAAAAGCAGAAAACAAAGGCGCTCGGTAGCGCAGGTCCTCCGCAGTCCGCCTGTCCCCCTTCCAGTATTTAATCCCGGCTGCAAGGGCATAGAGTGCGTATGCAGTCATAAAGGCTGCCACTGCCCACACATAGGTGTAAGGATGGCTGTTTGGACTTCCGTTTGGGACCTCCCAGTACTCGATAACAGCGATAAAACCGCAGATAACCGGAAGCAGCATAATAACGAGGTCCAGGATTTTCTGACCGCGTGTTTTTTCCTTTTGCTCCAGTTCCTTTAGCTGCTGTCTCGTCAGATGTCCCAGCGGATTTATCTGGCTGCTGCCAGAGACAGGCTTTTCCTCCATAGTAGTTGACATAGTCCTTCTCCTCTGCATGTGATGGATATTAAAGCATTAAAATATCGCGTTTTTATTTTAATCCAAATTCAACGGACTGTACAATTTAAAATAACTAAGATGGAAGCCGGGTTTATAGCTTAATTCTATACCAGTTTTTATGAGTCATCAGAAACCGGCAAAAAACCCTCCCGTTTTATGGATGTTTGCGCAAAATAAACGCAATACCATAAAAGGGAGGGTGTTGATACGGCAGTGTACATTGCCTCTTATTCTGTTTTCCTAAGGTTTACATCAGCTTACCATGCATATGGCACGCGCACCCGCAGTCCTCCTGTCCCTTACCTTCATACGCCTCATCCTTCATCATCAGATGGACGGCGCCCAGCTTAAAGGTCTGGGGAAGGGCCAGGATATTGGGATTTTGTCCCACGAACTTTTTTCTGGCGTCAGCCAGCGCTTCCTCGATGGTGGCCCTGGTCTTAAGGCCCATCCCCCTGGCATAGCCCGGTTCCTGGGCGCCGCACAGATAGATGGCGGAGGTATTCATTTCCGCGATATGACCGCAGCTAATCATGGAAAAGCCGTGGAATGGGTGGAACGCATTGCAGTAACGGTATTTTCTGATGTATTCCTCATTGGTGGCGAAGTATTCGCCGTACCGGTTCATGTCCGGCAAGGTATTCATAAAATCGTGCTGGAACATCTCATACATTTCCCTGGTGTAGGGCCACAGCTCATCGTGGAAATAGCCGTTGCACAGGGAAGAGCAGATAATCACGCAGTTATCGCTCATGATACGCTTATGCCGGATGACCTGGGCCGAGATGGCCTGCATCAGCATAATGGGATTGGTGCCCATGCCCTCGCCGTAATGGAAGAACTGGGGCATGCCGAATATCATTACATCATACTTCTTTTCAGCCCACGGCACATAGGTCCTCTTATCCGCCGTAATCCAGGAGTGGGGCTGCATGACTTTTGCATATCCGCTGTTAATCTCTATCTGACGGGACCTGGTGTCCAGCACTGCGTCACAGCAGAAAAACTTCTTTCCCATGCATTTTTCCATGTACTGGCCAATCTCATCAAATTTTGTCCTCATAAGCGACGTTCCGCTGACCGGAGTAAAATCCTTCCGGTGCATGACCTCAGGTACATGGTGGGAGGCTATGGATCGCCAATGGGTGATGCCCGTGGCGCAGTGCTTATACCCTCCTGAGTAGCCGCCGTAGGGGTTGCCCTGGGTGTGTCCGATCAGGATTGCCACATCGCTGTCATACACATATTTATTCATGAGCACCGGATCGCCGCGGTCCGTGGTGCCCAGGTCCACCAGATGCTCGTAATCCTCGCTGTCATGGTTGATAATCTGATGTGTGTGCCAGAACTCATAAAACAGCTCATCCCCAAGGATGTTGTGGATTTCCGTCTCCGTGTTCTTCCTGTGAAGTCCGTTGGAACAGATTAAAAGGATGTCCTTCTTCTCCACTCCCGCGCCGTACAGCTCCTTAAGTATCAATTTAATGGATATTTTTCTGTGGGAAGTGGGCTGTTCCCCTCCCTTTACCCTGTCCGGGAAAATGATGGTCACTTTGGAGCCCTTATGGGCCAGTTTGGACAGTGGCTCCATTCCCATGGGGTTTCGTATGGATTCCAGGGTTTTCTCCACCAGCTGGTCCTCCGGGATACAGGGCGGGTCTGCCACAGTCTCGCCGGGTATGAACACGTCGGTGTTGTCAGGAAGCTCTGCCGCCATAAGCCCCGCACCATATTCAAATGATAACTTCATATGATAATCCTCCTGTGATTTTCAATTGGGTTCGTAATATTCAGTCTCGCTCCAGATAGGTGCGCACGATCTCCAGATACTCCTCAGGATAGAATCCAATCTGTCCCTGGAACCTGGTGAGGGCAATCAGGCCGCCGTCCATGACAGGAACCGAAGCCAGCATCCTGGCATTGTCCGTCTTAAGTCCGCCTCCATAGACCACATCCATCCCTCCGGTCATCTCCTTAATATAGGTACCAATCTTCGTGATATATGCTTCATCCGGCGGCGTCTTGCCTGGCCCGATGGCCCATATGGGTTCATAAGCAATGACCACCTTCTCCTTATCCACATCCTTAAGCCCTGTTTCCAGCTGCGATTTCAGTACTTCCTGCCAGTGTTCCTGTTCACCGGCTGTTTCTCCGATACAGTAAAGAACGGTAAGACCGGCCTGGATGGCTGCCTTGATTTCCTGATTCAGCAGCCTTCCTATTGCGTCTTCATCCGTGACCCCGGCTTCTTCCAGGATTCCGGCCTTATCCCTGCGCTCCTCGCAGTGTCCGATAATGACAGAACTGCATCCCATTGCCTTAGCTGCATTGGCCGTGCGGTTGGTGGTAAATGCGCCGAAATTGCCGTTCTCAGCCGTATCATCCCTGTACACTCCCTGACAGCCAATCTTAACCGGACTGTGCTCACACAGGGCTTTTACTGCCGGAATAAGATGGGCTTCCGGGAAATACATGACGAACTCCACATCCTCTGCGCTGTACGCCTTCAGCTTTTCCTGGGTGTTCTGAACAATATAGCTCCCCCATTCCTCCATGGGCGCCACACCGTTGACCCCTCCGTACTCCCTGGGTATATCGAACCGTTTCAGGTTCAGAAATATGTGTTTCATTTTCCCACTCCCATCTTTTCATACTCTTCTTTAAAATCCACAAAATCCCTCAGTTCTGGTCCGATAAGAGGCCTGCACCATTTCAGAAACGCGTCCGTCACATCATTGCCCCTGTCATTTATGTACTCATCCGGCAGAACCCGCTCATGAAGCATCACCTCTTTGATGGGTATGGCCGAGGTATGGACATGATACCCGCCGTCCTCTTTCTCATCCCGTATAAGGCCGACCATGACGCCGCTGCGGCCGGCCATGGCTGTGCGCAGCGCCTGACGGCCGGCCAGAACTGCCTCGTCCCGGTCCACAGGAGACTGCCAGGCAATGGACGCCCTTCCGCAAAGACCGGGCTTTTCGCTTCTGGCCTTGATTCCCAGCTTCTGAATGACCAGATTCGCCAGATAAGCGCTGACATCCCCATAGTAAGTCGCTCTCCCAACCTTAAAAATAGGAGGCACAATGGGCTCTCCTTTTTCATTTTTAAGCCCCTCGCTGGCAACCACCACCACGCCTCCCTTTTCATCGTAAAGGCGTTTTACATCCTCCAGGAATTCCTCCTCATGAAAGGGACGCTCCGGCAGATAAATCAGATGGGGCGCATCCCCCGGCTTCTTCCTGGCCAGGGCAGACGCAGCTGTAATCCATCCTGCGTTGCGTCCCATGGCCTCCATGACGCACACATGGATGGGCAGGGCTTTGACATCCGCTCCCACCTCTGCGGCGGACGCGGCAATGAACCTGGCCGCGCTTCCATATCCCGGAGTATGGTCTGTTATGGCAATGTCATTGTCAATGGTCTTGGGAATTCCCACCACATAGATGTCCTCTCCCCTGCACGCCTCAAAGATGCGGCCGCAGGTATCCATGGTTCCGTTTCCCCCGTTGAGGAGTACATACCGTATTCCATATTTCCGGAAGATTCCCGCCATGGCATTGTAGTCCTCCTGTTTAAGGGCATACCTTGAGGATCCGATTGCGGTGGCCGGCGTCTGAAGCAGAAGACTCAGCTTTTCCTCCGGATACTGCATCAAATCCAGAAAACTCTCCTTCAGGATTCCTTCACTTCCGCCAATTGCCCCGTACACCCTGCCTATGCTGCCGGAGCTTTTGGCTTCCTCCACTACGCCATACAGGGAAGCATTGATAACAGCTGTGGGGCCGCCGCCATGGACCACCAGAACATTTGCCGACATTGCCTCTACCACCTTTCTTGTTGATTCAATCTGGATTTTATTAAATCTGCATTTTCTTATAGCGCTCAGCCATCTCCTCCAGGGAAACCTGTTCCACCAGGGGAGCTTTGCCGTAAGAGCCAAACTGTACGATGAGGGTTCCCACCACTTCCTTCACGCCCCGTTCAATACAGTCCGTTATGGCTGCCGTGTCCTCATCCGGTATGACGCCGGTCATCACCGTATCCATGATTGGAGTCAGGAATACCCTTGGGTCAAACTGCTCTCTTTTAGACTCTAAAAGCTCATAGATGGCCCCGATGGAGCTGCTGTTTCTCTTCTCCGGGTTCCCTGCGAAAAACTCCTTCATATTGCGGGTAACAGCCAGCCTGATGTCCGTATCCACATTAATCTTGTTGATACCGCATCTGGCCGCTTCCTGCAGTTCACTGACGGCAATTCCATAGGTGCCGGTCAGCGTGCCTCCCAGCCCGTTGATTTCATCCACAATATAGGCCGGAACCGTGGACGAGCCATGGGATACCAGTGCCCCGAAAATACCCTCATGATTCAGGCACTCCCGGATGGCCACCGCTATCTCCTTGCGCAGCTTTACATTCTTTCCCTTGGAAGCCCCGTGCATGGTTCCGTAGGATATGGCCAGGGCATCCACGCCGGTCTTCCTGAAAAATTCAACTGCCTTTAAGGGATTGGTATAAGTGGATCCCTCTGAAAACACATGGTCCTCCACCCCGGCCAGCACTCCCAGCTCCCCTTCCACGCTGACGCCTCTTGCATGCGCGTATTTCACCACCTCCCGGGTCAGCTCCACATTCTCATCAAAGGCAAGGGACGACCCGTCTATCATCACAGAGGTATATCCCCCTGCTATGGCGGCCGCACAGGAGTCAAAATCCCGCCCATGGTCCAGATGAAGGACAATGGGTATGGGGCTATCCTCCCCATATTTTTTCACGGCCCCGGCAATATTTTCAGCGCCCTTTTTCTTATCCTCCAGGGTCGCGTTCATAAAGTCGCATCTTCCCCCCATAAAGCCGTTTGCCAGGTCGGCCCCCTGCAGTATGGCAGCGGAGCGGAACATCTCATGGACCTGGATGGCAGCCTTTGCCTGGGCCACCGCATTGACGTTGAAAGCGCCCTGGGCAAATCCATGTTTAACAGAAGCCTCCATGAGAGGCCTCAATGGAATCAATGTCATATTTTACCTTCCTTTTCCGACGTTTCATCCCCTGCAGCGTCATGCCTTTTCCTTAGAACCTGCAAGCCGGATAATGTCTTTTATATCTTCGCGCAGCCGCAGTTCCGCGTACTGTGATAATTTCCAGGCATGGCCCTGGTCCTTCCCCTCAGCCAGCCCCTCTTTCAGATAGTTCACATACTGGCAGCGCACCTGGGTGCCGAAATTGATTTTGGCCACTCCGCTGTCAATGGAGCGCTTCACCAGCTCCTCATCCATACCCGTACAGCCGTGAAGAACAAAGGGTATATCTGTAAACTTCCTGCACTCCTCCAGCACCTCCACCCGGATATCCACAGGGCCGTTGTAAAACCCGTGGGCATTGCCGATGCCGATGGCCAGTGAATCGGGATGGCAGAGCTTAAGATACTGCCTCACCACATCCGGATCCGCAATATTGGATGCGCCTATCTTGTTTCCCCTGTCATCCAGGCGGCACAGCTCGCCGATTTCCGCTTCCAGCGGCACGCCAAAGGACCTGCACACCCTGGCCACTGCCTCTGTGGCAGCCGCATTTTCCTCCACAGGCAGGGCGGAACCGTCAAACATAATAGAGGTGAATCCCAGCTTCAGCATCTCCATGCAGCGCTCAAAGCTGTCCCCGTGATCCAGATGGATTGCAACCGGCACAGATACCTTGCCGGCCATCCATTTTGCCGTCTCATAAAACCAGTCATGGCCTGAATAGGCCCCGGTATTCACATAGTGGGCCAATATAACAGGGGAACGAAGCTCCTCCGCAGCCATACATACGGCCCGTATGATGTCATAGGTTCCCCCCTGGGTATTGATGGCGGGAACCGCATAATGTCCTTCATAAGCCTTCTGAAGCATTTCATAAGTGGTTGTCAGCATGCTTTTCTCCTTCTCAGATGTTCACGATGACTTTCAGATAATCGGACGGGGACTGAATCATATCCTTTATGGTATCCTCCACCTGGTCCAGTTCAATCATTTTTGTTATGATGGCGTCTGTGGGTACCTTGCCCTCGTTTACCAGACTGATGGCCTCCGGGAATTTCCCGTTGGAGTTTCTGGACGGGCATACGTCGATTTCCTTCTGCATCAGGCGCACCGTGTTAATCAATACCGGGTCATGGGGCCATCCCACCAGGGCAATCCGTCCTCCATGGCACACATAATTATGCATGTTCTCCAGGATCACCGGCGCTCCCGTACAATCAATCATGGCCTCAGGCAGCTTACCGCCTGTCACCTCCCGCAGATATTCCTCCACATTTCCGTCTTTGGAGTTAAAGGTGCATGGTACTCCCAGCTCCTTTGCGTAATCCAGGCGCTTTTGCAGCACATCCACCAGTATGGGGGTTGCGCCGTAATTAATACAGGCAAATGCAGCCATAAGGCCAATAATACCGGCGCCGAACACAACACAATGCTCTCCCCTTGATACTCTGGCCCTGGTGGCCCCGTGAAGGCCGATGGTTAAGGGCTCCACCAGGGCTGCATGGGTAAAGGTCAGTTCATCGGGAAGCTTATATAAAAGCTGCACCGGATGAAGGAAATATTCGGACATCATGCCGTCCTTATGTACGCCGCACACATGGAGATCCGCGCAGTTATTGAAACGCCCTGCCGCGCACATATGACACTTGTTGCAGGGTACATAGGGTTCCAGGGCCACACGGTCTCCCGGCTTTAACCCCTTGTCATTCTCCCCGATTTCCTGGATGATGCCCACGCCCTCATGGCCCAGCCCGTTAATGGGATAGCGCATGGTGGGGTTCACTCCCCTGTAAGCAGTCACATCCGAACCGCAGATACCGCACATTTCCATCTTTACGATTGCCTGTCCTTCTTTCAGCTCCGGCATAGGCAAATCTTTTATCACCAGGTTTCCTGGCTCCGGCAGACATAATACCTTCATGTTTTCAATCCTCCTGATTCTATATTTCTACCACCATTTAATCTTGTCAGTTATATAGTTGCGGTATTCGATAAATTGGGAGGATGTGATATCCCTGGGTCTTGGCAGGTCAATCCGTACCTCCTCCTTTATCTTCGCCGGCTTGTTGCTGAGAATCAGCACGCGCTCCGCCAGATACACGGCTTCCTCTATGTTGTGGGTGATGAATACCACTGTGCTCCCCAGTTCCTTCCACAGACGTATAACCTCATCCTCCAGATAAAAACGCATCTTCACATCCATCTGTCCATATGGCTCATCCATCAGCAGCAGGTCGGGCTGCATGGCAAAGGAACGTCCGATGATGATTCTCTGCTCCGCTGATACGGACAGCTCGCCCGGATAAGCCTTCCTGAACTCCTGAAGTCCCATCAGATCCAGTATCTGGTTCACCCTGCGGTCGATTTCAGCCTTGGGAATTCTCTTAATCTTAAGTCCATAGGCCAGGTTGTCCTCCACGGTCAGCCACGGAAGGGCGCTTGGCTCCTGAAATACAAAAGAAATGTTATGTTTGCGCGGGTCCGCAGGGACCCCGTCTATATACAGATCGCCCTCGCTGGGCATATGAATCCTGGTAAGGCAGTTTAAAAATGTGGTCTTTCCGCAGCCTGTAGGCCCTACTACACACACGAACTCGCCTTTACGGATATTAAATGACATATCGTCCAGCACCAGCAGGTCGCCGAATCGCTTTGTAAGATTCCTGACCTCGACTTTTATGGGCCGGGTATCCTCTCTTTCAGGCATTTTTGTCCTCCTATTAAATTGCTAAATCAGTGTTGTCGGAAATAACCGTACGCAGCTTCAGGAATTCCCCGCTCACCATATCCCTTGGCCTGGGTATGCTGATGGGATATACTTCCTTTACCGTGGCCGGACAGTCGCTGAGCAGGATGATTCTGTCTCCCAGATAGCAGGCTTCCTCTATATTGTTGGTGACAAATATGACGGTACGCTTTTCCTTTTCCCAGATTCTTAAGATTTCCTCCTGCATCTGATAGCGGGTCTGGGCGTCCAGCTGTCCAAAGGGCTCGTCCATGATTAACAGCTTGGGATCCGCCGCATACGCCCTGGCGATTCCCACCCTCTGCTTCATGCCGCCCGACAGCTGGGTGGGATAGGATTTCTCAAATCCCTTAAGGCCCACCAGCTCTATGTAATGCTGTGCAATCTCCCTGCGCTGTCCCTTGGACATGCCGCGGAATTTAAGACCCAGCTCCACATTTTCCATAACCGTCTTAAAGGGCATCAGGGCCAGCTTCTGGAATACCATGCTGATTTCCGGGTTTACGCCCTTCCACTCCCTGCCGTTGTACACAACCTTTCCTTCGGTCTGCTGCTCCAGTCCTGCAATGATGTTGAGTAACACGGTCTTGCCGCAGCGCCCCGGTCCCAGGATTACCAGGAATTCGCCGTCGTTTACATCAAAGCTCACATCCTTTATGGCTGTAAAATATCCCTTATCGCTGTAAAACGTCTTGGATATCCCATTTATTTCCATTCGCTTATTTAGTTGTTCCACGGGCACACCACCTTCTCAAGTTTCTGAAGCCCCAGTGACAAAAGGGCGCCAATAATTGCAATGGTTATGACAGAGACAAGTACCAGGGCCATATCGCTTCCCTGCCAGCCTCTGGTCACCAATGCTCCCAGTCCTTTCTGGGCTCCTAACATCTCAGCCGCCAGCACCGTTGTCCAGCCTGAGCTGACCGAGGTCCGTATTCCGGCAAAGATGGAGGGCAGGGCTGTGGGGATAACGATATCCGTCAGTATCTGCCTGTTATTTCCGCCAAATACATGGCCTACATCCAGATTGATTTTATCCACCATCTCAATCCCCGTGGAGGTGTTGATGACTAACGGCACAAAGGTTCCGATGAACACCAGCAGCACCTTTGGAAATTCTCCGATGCCGAACCACATGATTACAATGGGAATCCAGGCAATGGGTGGAATGGGGCGGATGACCTCAAATATACTGCCGAAGAATGCCTTGCATTTTTTATTCCACCCAATGAGAATGCCGAAGGAAATACCAAAGGCCCATGCGATAAGCAGTGCCATGAGTACACGCCTTAAGCTGGCCCATGCATGTCCTGCCAGGGAGGTCTTTGCAATGGGTTTGGTAAATGTTTTCACAAAACGCGCCCATACGTCGGCCGGGGCGGGCATCAGCTCCGGGTGACTGCCCGAAAACAGGACCCAACCCACGGCAATCATCAGGATTGCCAGTACAGGCAGGCCGTAGTACAGGACGTTTTTCAGTGTTTTCTGCTGTTTGCTTGCTACATCCATATTCCTTACTCCCTCCTACCTGTTTACCTTCCAGCGCAGGAAATATTTTTCCGCCCTGGACAAAAATCCTGAAAGAATGGCTCCGATAGCGCCAATCACCACCATACCCACGATTACAATATCCGGGCGGGCCACTGTACGGCCAATCTGAATCATATATCCCAGTCCCGCGCTGGCTGCCAGCATCTCTGCCGCCACCAGGGTGGACCAGGAATTTCCCAATGCCACACGGATTCCGGCAAATACCATGGGAAGGGAGGAAGGCACCCCCACTTTCCAGAATATCTCCGCATTGGAGGCCCCGAAGGTCCTGGATACATTGATTAACGTCTTGTTGGTCAGCTTTATGCCTGTATAGGAATTGATGACGCACGGCACAAAGGCGGTAAAAAAGATAATGAGAGCCTTTGCCTTCAGCCCAATTCCCATCCACACCACTACCAGGGGTATCCAGGCAATGGGGGGAACCGGCCTCACCAGCTCAAAGATGGGACGGATGAAACGGTCCGCATAGGTCCACCAGCCCATGACCAGCCCCAGGGGAACGCCGATGATGATGGCTGCCAGGAAACCGGATAAGGCAACCTGGAGGCTGGCCAGTATATTCACCCAAAGGACGTTGCCGTCCGGGGCCTTATTCGCAAACTTATACATCAGGGTCTCAAAAATCTGAGTGGGTGCGGGAAGCATCCTTTCATTGACAAGACCCAGGCTTACTACCAGCTGCCACACGGCCAGAAGCGTGATGATGCCTGCCGCGCTTAACAGGGCGTAATTCAGGCCTTCCTTTGATTTCTGCTTTTTCCACGCCAAAAGGCCAGCCTCTAATTTCTCATTTCCAGTTGCCATATCGGTATCTCAACTCCTTTTTAATTTGCGGTTTCGGTCAGAACCTCATTTAACAGCTTTCCATCTGTATGTCCCACGAATCTCTCCTGGTCGCCTTCCTTATAGTTGCCCACGCTGATGAAGAAATCAAGTACGTCTAAAAGCCTCTGGTCCATAACTGAATGGTCGGAACCCTCTGCCTTGTCATTTAACATGCCGCATGCCTCCTGAAGTGTGTAATATGTATCGGCCTCCAGATATTTTGCGGTTGTCTCCCTGTCCATGGAGCTTCCGTTCTCATCGTTCATGTCCACGCAGTAGTCAATGGCCTTTTCCTTGTTCTCCTTCATCCAGTCCATGGTCTTAAAGTACACTTCCATAAACACCTTCATGGCCTCATACTTATCCGGATCGGCATAGCTGTTCTTATTTGCCACAAAGCTGCACATCAGACCGGAATCCGCCATGGGACCGCTGGCCACAGGTATATACTTATCGGATTCAGCCAGCATCTTGAAGGTTCCCCCTGCTCCTGTCAGCACACACACGTCGCCTTCGCCTGCCAGGAATGCACTGTAAGCCGTAGCCGGGTCCATGGCGATAAAGTTCACATCGTCAACCGTAAGTCCAAAGCCTTCCAGTACCTTAATCAGCACATACTGGGTAACGCTGCCCGTGTTGCACAGGATGGATTTTCCTTTCCAGCTGTCCGCATCCCCGTAGATCTCATCGCTCAGACTGTTATGTCCCTTGCCGGCCTTCACGATATCTGAATCATTTCTGGCAAATACATACTGTGTTCCGTCGTCCGTATTACTGGATCCAAGGACCAGCGCATCGTATCCCAGAACGCCGGCAAACACGCCGCCCACGCCGGTGCAGCCGATATCCCAGCCGTCAGATGAAAGAGATTCCATCTGTACCGGGCCGTTGGTGAACAGCACCTCCTCAATATCCAGTCCTTTTTCCTTAAACCAGCCTTCCTGCTCCGCAATGTAGATAGGAAGATAATTAAGGCTGCCCCCAATGCCTGAGACCGTAAGCTCGTAACTCTTGTCCGCTGTTTTGCTGTCACCTGTTCCCGATGCCTCAGCCTGTGTATCCGCTTTCTTGGATTCTGAACCAGCTCCGCAGCCTGATACCATCCCGGCACACATGACTGCTGCCATTGTGACTGCCAATGTCTTTACTAATGATTTTCTCATAACGTTTGACCTCCTGTCCCCAAATGGTTCTCTTATTTTTGCTACATGTTTTTGCGTAATAAACAGCCGCCTTTATCCTTTATAAAAGTTGCATATTTTTATCATTATTTTAGTTAAATAGTTAACATTTACATCAATCAAGCAGCATGTATTTGCGGTACACTATTTATTTTTGACTATTTATTACCCAACTTGCAAAGTCATTATAGCAATATGACCATTTCAAGGCAAGGCAATTCAAACCAAACGTTTGCGTACCAAAACCCTTTAAAAAAACATTGATATTCCATGATTCTGCCCTTCTTTCCCTGGTTTTTCCCGGGCATTTTTTTACGCAAACGTTTGTGTATTATTTTATAGTATTCCATGTCCATTTTTTGTATACTAAAGGCAAATAGATTGAAACATTTGCCTTCAATGCCCCGTAAGAGGAGGGTAGACATGACTTTAAAAGAAATCGCCCGGGAAGCAGGGGTATCCATCTCCACCGTTTCCCGGGTCATAAACAAAAACAGCACCAATGTTGCCAGCAAGGAAGTCCAGGACCGCATCTGGGAGATTGTCCGCCGCACCGGTTATACCCCCAACGCCACGGCCCGCAGTCTGAAGACAGGCGCAGCTAAAGCTGCTGACTCCCCCACCCGCTCCATTGCCTGCCTTTACGCCAGGGCCGAAGATTCCAACTCAGACCTGTTTTTCTCCACACTGGCCCGCAGCATCGAAAAGGAAGCCTTCAAACACAACTACGTGTTAAAGTACTCCTTTACCGGCATTGACATTCACCACCCCAATACGTTCCGCCTCATAACGGATAACCATGTGGACGGCGTGGTGGTTCTTGGCCGGTGCGATAAACAGACCCTGAGCTTTTTAAAGAAATACTTTAACTGCGTGGCCTATACAGGGCTCAACCTGTTGGAAGCCAAGTACGACCAGGTGATCTGCGACGGGTACCAGGCCAGCCTGGCCGCCATGAATACCCTCCTTGGACTGGGCCATACGAGAATCGGCTTCATAGGGGAAACACAGTTTGAGGATAGGTACACAGGCTACTGCGCTGCCCTTAGCGCCCATAATCTGAGGCCGGCCAAGTCCTACATCGTCAACGTTCCCCTGTCCTCCGAGGGAGGATACAAGGGGGCCAAGGAGCTTCTGTCCCGCAAAACCGACGTGTCCGCCGTATTCTGCTGCAATGACAACACAGCCATAGGCGCCATGAGGGCCATCAAGGAAGCCGGTCTGGTGATTCCGGACGACCTCTCCGTCATCAGCATCGACGACATAGACACAGCCCAGTATCTGTCCCCCATGCTCACCACAATCCACATACCCGTGGAAGAGATGGGACAGATGACAGCAAAAATCCTCATTGACCGGATTGAGGAAGGCCACAAGCTTCCTATCAAGATGAACCTTCCCTTCTATCTGGCAAACAGGGAAAGCTGTGCCCCCTACGCCGAAAAGACGCAGGGCCCGGAACATGAACATACAATGCCAAGAAAAGAGGACTAAACCATGCTTATTACACTTACGGATTCCAAAACAACTGCTGTCATTGACTCCACGGGCGCCCAGCTCATTTCCCTGAAGGATGCTTCCGGCTGTGAATACATCTGGCAGCGTGACGCGAAATACTGGAAAAAATGCTCCCCTCTCCTGTTTCCCGTAGTAGGCAACTGCCGGAATGACAGGACTATACTGGAGGACCGCATATACGCCATTGAAAAGCACGGATTCTGCCGTGAAAGGGACTTTGATGTGTCACAGAAGTCCCCAGCAAAGGCCATATTTTCCATGGATGACACACCGGACACCCATAGGGCATACCCTTACGCCTTTTGCCTCTCCCTGGCATATGAGCTGAAGGACGGCATTCTGTTTATGGAATATCAGGTGGAAAACAGAGACCAGCGCGACATGTGGTATGCCATCGGCGCACACCCGGGATTTAACTGTCCCATGGAGGAAGGCTTTGCCTTTGAGGATTACCAGCTGGTATTTGAAAAGGAAGAAAACACCGTCAGCATCCCTTACGATTTGGAGCAGCTGCACTTTTCTCCCTCCAAACCAGGAACCAGGCTGAGGGGCCGTACCCTTTCGCTGAAGCGCGAAATGTTTAAAAATGATGCCGTATTCTTTGACAAGCTGAATTCCCGGGCGGTATCCATCCTCAATCCTGCCACCGGCCACGGCGTGGAGGTGGGGTTTCCCGGCTTTGAAACCGTTGCTTTCTGGACCTTATATCCGGAGCCGGCCCCATACCTCTGCGTAGAGCCCTGGAACGGCTCCGGCATCTATGAGAATGAGGACGACCAGCTCTCCCATAGGCACCACATACAGCGTCTCTGTCCAGGGGACAGCTGCAGCTATATCATGACCATACGAATCCTGGGATAAATTTTCTCCAAATTAAATAATCATACTATAAAACCGGCTCTGCAGTCCATTTCCCTAAGTGCAGAGCCGGTTTTATCCTTTGAATTGCGTACGCGCCCTATTCCGCGGATACCCCTTCTGAAACTAAGCAGTTTCTACGTCATCCCACAAGCAGAATTTTTAAAAATTCCACAATGGACACAGCACCTGCGTATGCTGTCATATGCAGGGAGCGCAGCTGTCATAAGAGATGGATTTAAACCCTTACTTTTGCTATACTCAGTTATATCATACCGCCCTTTATCCCCTACTATTTAACCTGCGAATTTCCCCGGCTAATCATTCGACATTTAGCGACATAATTTATCGTTTTTTGTCGTCCTGTCTAACTTGATAAAACCCCCATACCCGGTTTAACTTTACAGGAGTCAAACGATATCTGGAGGAATCATCATGAAATACGAAAGAGAAACCTGCAACCTGCTCCGGCGCCTCGGCGTCAACAACTCCTACGTGGGGTTCCGCTACACAGTTTATGGTGTCATCCGCGCTATTGCCAATCCGGAACTGCTTATCTACATTTCCAAAGGGCTTTACGTGGAAATATCCGCGGAATATCATACATCCATTGGCTGTGTGGAACGCAATATCCGCACCATCATCAGCACCATATGGCTGCATGGAGACCGTACTCTTCTGAATCAGGTCTTCGGCTTTGAGTTGGAACAGAAGCCTCGAAACGGCGCCTTCATTGATGCGCTCTCTCACTATGTTGTAGAACACTATTACGACTGATTCTGTAAAATATATTTAGGGTATCCGTCTGCTTATTCTAAGGGCATAATTTTACAAAATCATAAAAAGAGAAGGGAGGCCAGGCCCGGTGACCATCGGGTCTGTTTGCTGCGCTCCTATATAGTGTCTTTTTAGAAATAAAAAAAGCCCTGCAAACACAGGACTCTTACGTATGCGGCTAACAGGACTCGAACCTGCACGGTTTCCCAATGGGACCTAAACCCATCGTGTCTGCCAATTCCACCACAGCCGCAAATATAAAAAAATGCGGGTGGCCGGACTTGAACCGGCACGGTATCGCTACCGAGGGATTTTAAGTCCCTTGTGTCTGCCTATTCCACCACACCCGCAGATTGTTACATGACACAGCTATATGCAGATATAAAACAAATGGGGCCTACAGGGCTCGAACCTGTGACCCTCTGCTTGTAAGGCAGATGCTCTCCCAGCTGAGCTAAGACCCCAAATTGCATATGTTGTATCGCATTATAAAATGCAAACGACCCGGAACGGGTTCGAACCGTCGACCTCCGCCGTGACAGGGCGGCGCTCTAACCAGCTGAGCCACCGGGCCATTATTTAGATAATATAGTTCTCATTCTGCTTTAGTTAGGAAGAGTGGACCTTCGGGGACTCGAACCCAGGACCGACCGGTTATGAGCCGGTTGCTCTAACCAACTGAGCTAAAGGTCCGAACTATATAATCTCTAACATTGTTTACTGTTTTACAGTAAAAGCCGATGATCGGACTCGAACCGATAACCTGCTGATTACAAATCAGCTGCTCTGCCAATTGAGCCACATCGGCGTATCATAAACTGGTCAAATGACCCCAACGAGATTCGAACTCGTGTTACCGCCGTGAAAGGGCGATGTCTTAACCGCTTGACCATGGGGCCTGAATAAGGTAGTGGTCGCCATGGACTTCCACTAAAACTCCCCGAGTAGGACTTGAACCTACGACAGCGCGGTTAACAGCCGCGTGCT